>DATMBG010000015.1 GCA_035559535.1 Candidatus Limnocylindrales bacterium | reverse complement strand
TAGTTCTTCGCCTGGGCCAATCCCTGTAAGGCCAATACCTTGGTAATCGCACTGGTTAAGGTCGTCTTGCCGTGGTCTACGTGCCCAATGGTCCCTATATTCACGTGCGGCTTCGTCCGCTCAAATTTCGCTTTGCTCATCGCTATCCTAAAGGCGCAAAATATAAAACGTAAAACGTTAAGATAGTGTTTGGACTCATCTTACATTCTACGTGTTCCTGCGCATCCTTTATTCTGTATTAAAGGCTGTGATGATTATTCTTTCTTTAAGGTATAAAGCCCACGACCGGGATTGAACCGGTGACCTCTCCCTTACCAAGGGAGTGCTCTACCAACTGAGCTACATGGGCAGGCTTATAAGATAGATTTGGAGCGGGAAACGGGATTCGAACCCGCGACCCCCAGCTTGGAAGGCTGGCGCTCTAGCCAACTGAGCTATTCCCGCCCTGGTCCAAGAACCCAGAAACCAGGCTGACAAGGGAAATTTTTTAACTATCCGCAACTATCCGCTCTTAATTGCTCTTTACTTTGACTTCTGGGTTCTGAGGAGATATGGGGAGAGGAGGATTCGAACCTCCGAAGGATTACACCAGCAGATTTACAGTCTGCCCCCGTTGGCCGCTTGGGTATCTCCCCTTATATAAAACCAAGGGATGAAACAAAGCTGGCGAAGGGATTTGAACCCCCGACCCGCTGATTACAAATCAGCCGCTCTACCTGTTGAGCTACGCCAGCATACCACATCCTCTTTTAAAGTAAATAATTCTTTATTCTCTTAACTTTCTGGGCTTCGCTTATGCTTATAAAATTTCTCCTCATCTGGCATTTCAGATGAGTAAAGTGTACAGAGTATAGTACTACCTATCTGGATTTTCTTCAAGCCCTTATTAAAATTATTATGAAATTTGTGATTTTTCTCGATTAAGTCAGGTTTGAATAATTTGAAATAAATCTATTTACCCAGAATAGCTTCTTCTGTGTGTGAGCTTAGCTTTAGAAATTCTGGACTTCTTGTAGGTTCTTAATTTCAATTATGTATGAAATATAACTGCCCAGCTATAATAGTTACATTATTCTAGGCTATTTTGTCAAGGGAAAAATACCCTTCTCCATGATTAACTCAAATTTTGATTGACAGATGAACAACTTGCATCTACTTTTATTGATAAATATTCACAGGTAAGTAGAGACCAACGCCCGGCTAGAGAGACCTTTTCACTCCTTATTTTTTATCCGCAGATTAAAGAACAACTTACGTAAATGAACATAGATCAAGATCTTGTTCAGCTTCAGGAAGTTATTGATGAACTGGCTGCGGCCTGTGAGATTAAACCCTTTCAAATTAAGGACATTCCCTCCTTGATTAACAAATCCGGTGGTCTTTATCAATCGGCGATTTATAAGTATGCCCAGTTGATTTTAGATGGAAAATCGACCAAAGAGGAAGCCATTGAAGCGTTGAAAAGAACCATTACCGAAACGGAGAAGGAATTTTATGAGAAAGTAGATCTCCAAAGAAGTAGTAGATATTATGATAATATTCTTGCTGAATTTCGTTATAATTATAAATTATGTAATGGAGATTTTAAGAAAGCTGTCAGTTATACTGTTGAAATGATGGATTGTGCTGAAGAGGATGTCCATATGGCCATTGAAACCTCTGGTAGAGGACTTTTACGAAGTTATCAGGAGAAATCTTAAATATCTACCGGTTATTTTAAAATTTCTTGACAAATGTGTTACAAATTTTTATTTTAAAAAAGGAACTACAAGGACGATTAATCACTTCTAGGTATGCTTCAAAAACCCCGACCTTAATAAATATTTCTGAGAATGGTTCACTTCGGTCGAAAGTATCTCCAAAAATAAAGGGAATAAATTAGCTAGAAAATATTTTTTGGAAGGTGACTTCAGGAGATACAAGAAAAACAATACCCAAAGCAGTTAACATCACAACCTTTTTCTTTGAAAAAGCGGTTCTTGAATGAATAGTGAGAAGTCCGCTAGGTTTTGCCTCAAGTGATGTTTATTCTTCTCTCTCAGTTCGAAGCCTCTCCTTGCTAAACAGGAAAAGAAATCCCCAAAACAAGTAAGGATGGTAGGATTTGGTGTAGGTGAGGATTTGTGAGCACTAATTTTTGGGATTTAGTTCGAGCTTAATGCTGCTCTCCTCAACTAAACCCAAAAAGTCGAAAGGATAGTCAGGAGGTATATTCATGTCAGTTCAAGTTAAATCAAACAATCACAACACATTGAACATCGTTGATCTACAAAACAAAACTATGGCCGAGTTGAATGCCTTGGCCAAAGAGTTTAAAATTACCGGAATTAGTGGTTTACGAAAACAAGAACTCATCTTCAAAATCCTTCAAGCTCAAACAGAGCGGAATGGATTAATTTTCTCTGAAGGAGTCTTAGAGACGCTACCGGATGGATTTGGTTTTCTAAGAGCTCCCAATTATAACTATCTTCCCAGCCCGGATGATATCTATATTTCCCCCTCTCAGATTCGGAAATTTAATCTCCAGACCGGGGATACTGTAGCCGGTCAGGTTCGTCCTCCCAAGGATAATGAAAGGTATTTTGCTCTGCTAAAAGTAGAAGCTATCAACTTTGAAGACCCGGAACTTTCCAAGGATAAAATTTTATTTGATAACTTAACACCTCTATACCCCATTGAGCGATTAATCTTGGAACATGATCCTGCCGATCTTTCCACGCGGGTTATGGACCTTATTACTCCTATAGGAAAGGGTCAGAGGGGGCTGATCGTAGCTCCACCCAGAACGGGAAAAACCATGTTGTTGCAGGCTATTGCCAGAGCTCTGGCCATTAATCATCCAGAGGTTATTCTCATTGTACTTCTCATCGACGAACGACCTGAAGAAGTCACAGATATGCAGCGTTCTGTGGATGGGGAAGTGATCAGTTCAACCTTTGATGAACCTGCTCAACGCCATGTCCAGGTAGCTGAAATGGTCATCCAAAAAGCCAAACGTCTGGTAGAGCATAAGCGAGATGTGGTGATTTTATTAGATAGCATAACCCGACTGGCCCGGGCTTATAATACGGTAACCCCACCCAGTGGCAAAGTATTAACCGGAGGATTGGATGCCAACGCTCTCCAGAAACCTAAACGATTTTTTGGTGCAGCCAGAAACATCGAAGAAGGAGGAAGCTTAACGATTATTGCTACGGCCCTTATTGATACCGGAAGCAGAATGGATGATGTTATTTTCGAGGAATTTAAAGGAACCGGAAATATGGAGCTTCATCTGGATAGGAAATTAGTGGAGAAACGGGTGTTTCCGGCCATTGATATTAATAAATCCGGAACCCGGAAAGATGAGCTTCTCTTAGATCCCAATGATTTGAATAAGATTTGGATCCTTCATAAGGTTCTCCATTCCCTCAATGTCGTGGAAGCTATGGAACTCCTTCTGGAAAAGCTGAAAGCTACTAAAACCAATCGAGACTTTTTAGATTTAATGATGACAAGTACCAGTAAATAATTTTGCTCGTTGCTTGTTGCCTGTTGTCTGTTAGAAATAACAAACAACCAACAATGGACGATTCACCAGCCATGAAAAAGAATATTCACCCTAAATATGTTCCTGCCACCATCGTCTGCGCCTGTGGTAATGTGATTGAAACGCGCTCAACCAAGGAAAACATCCACGTGGAAATCTGCTCTAATTGCCATCCTTATTATACCGGAAAACAAAAACTGGTAGACACAGCAGGTCGTGTGGAGAGATTCCAAAAGAAATACGGTAAAGAGGCAAAGACTAAAGGTTAGTTGATGAAGGATGAAAAGTAAAATTCATCCTTCATCCTTCATAACTCATCCTTTCTCTTACTTCTTTCAAAAAAGATAGCAATCAGAAGAGATATTTCATATAAAAACCACAAAGGTAGAGCCATTAAAAACTGCGAAAAGACATCGGGTCCCGGGGTTAGTACGGCGGCAATAATGAAAATACCCAGGATAACGTATTTTCTATTTTTCCTAAGGAATGCCGAAGTTACCAGTCCTAACTTAACAAAAAGGACGATAAGAACCGGGAATTCAAAGACAAAACCGAAAGCCAGCAGGAGCATTCCCACAAAAGAGACATAGTTGGCTACAGAGATCATCGGTGTTACCAGATCCCCTCCAAATTTTAATAGAAACTTTAAACCAATCGGGAGAGCAAGTTCATAGGCGAAGACTGCTCCTAAAGCAAAACAAAAGGTGGTAAAAATAACAAAGGGAAGGGCTAATCTTTTTTCACTGGGATATAAACCAGGTGCAACGAAAGCCCAGAGTTGATAAAGGATCATGGGTACGGATAAAATGAGGGCTCCAAAAAAAGAGAGTTTTAGATAAACCATAAAACTCTCGGTAGGAGAAATCATTATAAGCTTCTGCCCCAGGGGCCTTTGAAGAAATAGAAGGAGCCTTTCAGAGTTGGGATATACAACAGCGAAACAAATCCCCAAACTCAGACAAATCCAGATGAGACGCATCCTTAATTCCGCCAGGTGGGCCGTAAACGGCATCTTTTTTTCGTCTATCTCATGAGACTGGATATCTTTCAAAACTTCTTTATCAATCCCTTCCATTTTCACCTCCGATAAAAAATTTTCATTATTTAAGTCTGGATAGTTTGTCTTTACCCATTCCCCATGAAAAGGTTGTCTGAAGAGATCCGATGATCATCCCAGGGAGCCATCCTTTAGCAGGTAGGTTATATAGGGATGACCCTTACGGGTCATGTTATGGTTCCACCAAAAAATACAAGGACGCGGGGTTTACGGCATAGGATCCCCGGACTATTCCCTGCATCTCTCTATCATATTCCCCCATCCCTGCGTTTTAGAGAGTCGTATTTTCATCCTCGGTCTCCTGGCGGAGTTGCATCTAGGATTGTGCAGGTTCCTCTTCAGAAGAAGGAAGTTGATCTTTTTCTACCACCCTGGCAATAGCCACCACTTTATCCTCCCCTTCCAGGGATTGTAGGGTTACACCCTGGGTATTCCGACCGACGACCCGGATGTTGCTTACACTTAACCGGATAATCTTACCGGATTGAGTAATCATTACCACTTCGTCATCTTGGGCTACCTGTAAAATTCCTACTACGTCCCCTGTTTTAGGAGTACATTTCATATTAATGATACCTCTTCCTCCTCTTCCCTGGACGCGATATTCAGAAACTTCCGTTCGTTTTCCACATCCCTTCTCCGATACAACCAGCATGGTAAAACCATCCTTTACAATCTCCATCCCAACCACGGCATCTCCTTCATCCAGATTAATACCGATGACCCCACGGGCCACTCTTCCTACAGTCCGTACTTCCCGTTCGTTAAAACGGATGGCGATTCCCTTCTTAGTGCCTAGAAAAATATCCTGATTTCCGTCGGTCAATCTTACGGCGACCAGTTCATCGCCCTCGTCGATTATCAAAGCGATGATTCCGGCTGCTCGGGGATTACTGTAAGCAGAAAGAGGGGTTTTTTTAATAATTCCTTTCTTGGTAACCTGAATGACATATCTATCCTCTCTAAATTCCTTTACGGCAAGGATCGTTGCGACCTTCTCATCAGAAGCCATCTGGATCATATTAACAATTGCCTTCCCCTTAGCCTGTCGTCCGGCTTCCGGGATTTCATGAACTTTCAACCAGTATACTTTACCCTTATCGGAAAACACCAGGATATTGTCATGGGTAGAGGCAATAAATAAATGTTCGACCAGGTCTTCTTCTTTGGCTACAATTCCGACGACACCTTTCCCCCGGCGTTTCTGACTACGATAAAGGGTTAAAGGGCTTCGTTTGATATACCCATCCCGGGTAATAAGAACCACCATGTCTTCCTCGGCGATCATATCTTCCAGGTCGATCTCGGCTTCTTCTTCTATAATCTCTGTCCGTCGGTCATCTCCATAAGCTTCTTTGAGCTCCTTGAGCTCCTTTTTGATCACGCTCATGACCAAAGCCGGGCTTCCCAGGATTGCCCGGAGTCTTTCAATTTCCTTAATCACTTCTTCGTATTCCTCATTAATCTTCTTTCGCTCAAGCCCGGTGAGTCTTTGGAGCCGCATCTCCAGAATGGCTCCGGCCTGTGTTTCAGTAAGCTGGAATCTATTTATAAGGCTATTTTTAGCATCTTCCACAGTCCGGGAAGATCGAATCAGGGTGATAACGGCATCCAGATGATCCAGAGCAATTCTGAGGCCCTCCAGGATATGAGCCCTCTCTTCAGCTTTCTCCAGCTCGTATCGGGTGCGACGAAGGATGACTTCTCGCCGATGCTCGATGAAGGCTTCCAGAATCTCTTTGAGATTCAAGATACGGGGTTGATTATTAACCAGAGCCAGCATAATCACCCCAAAGGTAATTTGCATCTGGGTATGCTTAAACAGCTGGTTTAAAATCACCGCAGCGACCTCACCCCGTTTTAACTCAACGACCACCCGAACCCCATTCCGGTCGGATTCATCCCGGATGTCGGAGATTCCATCGATTTTTTTTAATCGAACGAGTTCAGCGATTTTTTCGATGAGTTTGGCTTTATTCACCTGATAAGGAATCTCGGTAATGATGATATTTTCTTTACCCGTTCTTTCCCGCTCAATATAAGCTTTAGCCCTTACCTGGATTTTACCTCGCCCCGTAGCGTAAGCTTCATAAATCCCTTTTCGTCCATAGATAACGCCGCCGGTAGGAAAATCAGGGCCTTGAATGATTTTACACAATTCTTCCACATCCAGGTCCGGGTTTTCAATGAGGGCTGTGAGTGCGTCGATGGTTTCGGTTAGATTATGAGGGGGAATATTGGTAGCCATACCTACGGCAATTCCAGAAGAGCCGTTAACGATCAGATTAGGAAGTTTGGAGGGAATAAGGGCCGGTTCGGTGAGAGACTCATCATAGTTTGGGTTAAAATCCACCGTGTTTTTATCGATATCTGCCAGCATCTCTTCGGTGATTTTCGCCAGACGGCACTCTGTGTATCTCATAGCTGCCGGGGGGTCTCCATCCAGGCTACCGAAATTCCCCTGCCCATCCACCAAAGGGTATCGCATGGAGAAGTCCTGGGCCATTCGAACTATGGCTTCATAGATAGGAGCATCCCCATGGGGGTGGTATTTTCCCATTACCTCACCGACGACCCGGGCCGATTTCTTGTAAGGCCGGTTCCAGTGGAGTCCCATTTCATACATGGTATAGAGAATGCGCCGGTGAACCGGCTTAAGCCCATCTCGAACATCCGGCAAAGCCCGGCTGATGATGACGCTCATGGCATAATCCAGATAAGAGGTTCGCATCTCCTCTTTGATGCTGATGGGTACGGTCTGAGCTTGAAGGGCCATGTTTTCTGGGAGGTTATGGGGTTGTGGGGTTGTGAGACACCACCTCACCCCCTCATCGCCTCACCGTTAAATATCTAAATTTTTGACTTCTGAAGCGTATTTCTCAATAAATTGCCGTCGAGGCTCTACCTGATCCCCCATGAGGATGGTAAAGATTTCATCGGCTTCCACTACGTCTTCGATGGTAACCTGGAGCAGGCTTCTGGCCTCTGGATTCATGGTTGTCTCCCACAATTGTTCTGGATTCATTTCTCCTAATCCTTTATATCTCTGAACATTAAGGCCTTTCTTACCGGCTTCCAGAATGGTATTGATGATTTCATAAATGGTATGGACTTCCTTCAAGGTATCGTCTATTTCGATTCGGTAAGGGGGAAAACCAATACGTTCAAAAATGGCTGCATGCTTTTGAAGGACTTTATACTCAGGAGAAGTGAGAAGTTGATAATCGAGATCAAACTCTCCTTCCCCTTCAGAAAGGGTAATTCGAATCTTATAGCAATTATGTTCCTCATCTGGAATCGTCTGGTATTCAAAGAGCTCCTGAGAAGGGAAAAGCTTTTGATAGTTATCCAAAATAACCTCCATCTCTTGCCGTATCTGATCCAAGTTTGATAAAATCAACGAAGTGAAGTTAGGATTTAGGGCTATGGCTTTCATAACCCCCCGGTCCCTTTGATGTCGTTCGAACAGGTCCAAAACATTTCGGAACTCCATAAGGCGCTGTACACAAGATTCCAAAGTTTTGCCGGTCATCATGGTATAATTGACGATGAGCTTAGCCCGGTGAGCCCCTTGATGGATTAAATACTGATTCATCGCCTGTTCATCCTTAACATACCATTCCTGCTTATCCTTCTTGACTTTAAATAAAGGAGGCTGTGCGATATACAGATAACCCTTTTCGATGATTTGAGGCATTTGACGGAAGAAGAAGGTGAGCAGTAGGGTACGGATATGGGAGCCATCGACATCGGCATCGCACATGAGAATAATTTTATGGTACCTGACCTTGTTTACATCAAAATCTTCAGCCCCTATACCTGCCCCTATGGCTGTAATAATTGTCTGGATTTCCTCACTTTCCAGCATTTTATCGAATCGGGCTTTTTCCACGTTTAAAATTTTTCCTTTGATGGGAAGGATTGCCTGAAATCTCCGATCCCTCCCTTGCTTTGCCGAGCCACCGGCACTATCACCCTCCACGATAAACAACTCGCTATGGGCCGGATCCCTCTCTGAGCAATCTGCCAGTTTTCCCGGCAGAGAACCCCCCTCCAGAGCCGTTTTTCTTCGGGTCAGCTCTTTGGCTTTTCTGGCTGCCTCCCTGGCCCGGGCAGCTCCAATAGCTTTCTCTACAATAGCACGGGCAATGGAAGGATTCTCCTCGAAAAAGTATCCGAGATTTTCATTAACAATGGCTTCTACAATGCCTTTAACATCGCTATTACCCAGTTTTGTTTTGGTCTGACCTTCAAACTGAGGATTGGGGATCTTGACACTGATAACCGCAGTCAGCCCTTCCCGAACATCTTCCCCTGTCAGGGTTGTATTGAGATTTTTTAATAGTCCCTGAGCCGTCGCATAATTATTAATTGTTCGGGTCAGCGCACTTCGAAAACCGCTGAGGTGGGTACCCCCTTCATGGGTATTGATATTGTTTGCAAAGGAAAAAACGGTTTCCGTATAACCATCGTTATATTGTAGCGCAATCTCGGTATGAACCCCTTCCCGGACTTTTTCAAAATAAATAGGTTCTTTATGCAAGACATTTTTGTTTTTGTTTAGATGGGTCACAAACGAGCTGATTCCTCCTTCATAATGAAACGTATTCCGCTGATCAGCCCGTTGATCCTCAATGGAAATCGTAAGACCTTTGTTGAGGAAGGAAAGCTCACGGAGCCTGTTAGAAAGAATATCAAAATTAAACTCGATGGTCTCAAAGATTTCTTCATCAGGAAGGAAGGTAATCTTGGTTCCTGTACCTGTTGATCGTCCGATGATTTTTAAATCAGTAATCGGTTTACCACGCCGGTAACTCTGGGCATAAACATGTCCATCTCGCTTGATCTCAACTTCCAGCCAACTCGATAAAGCATTTACAACCGAAACGCCAACTCCATGCAAACCCCCGGAAACCTTGTAGGTCTCATGGTCAAATTTTCCACCCGAGTGGAGTACCGTCAGAACCACCTCTACAGCCGGTCGCCCAGTTTCATGCATGTTCACGGGAATACCACGACCATCATCGATCACCGTGATACTGTTATCCATGTGAATAATCACTTCGATGTTCTTGCAATAACCGGCAAGGGCTTCATCAACGGAATTATCTACTACTTCATAAACCAGATGATGCAACCCATTAATTCCGGTATCCCCAATATACATGGCCGGACGCATCCGAACCGCCTCTAATCCCTCTAATACTTTAATGCTGGAAGCATCGTAAATCTCACTCATGTAATTAACCTTCTTCGCTAGATAATCCGTTAGGAGTTATGGCCCCTCAATTCCCACAAGCCATAACCTTGGAATTCACTAACTTGAGTCTTCAAACTTCTACCTGATATAAATTCTTATCCTCAGAATACGTTTATTTTAATTTTTCGTCTACTTTCACCTTTTCTTTGCTTATTATGACAAACTTATTTGGGCTTGTCAAGCGTTAAGTGCAGTTTTGTATCCGTATCCATTTTAGTAGGTGGAAAAAGAAACACCCCCCTGGCCCCCCTCCAGGGGAGACTTCAGCAGCGGCCACCCCACGTCAATCCCCCTGGAGGGGGGCCAGGGGGGTGTTCAGACAGAAAAAGGTGACCCCTACTAAATGGTTACAGTTACCATCAAATCTGCATTACGAGAATTTACACCTGGAAACAAACTTTGCAAAACTATTGAAGAAGAAGGATTAGGGAAGTAAATTTTTAACAACATGGTAAGATTCTTAAATTCCAAACAGAGGGTGGAACTGTGAGTGATACACTCATACTCATCAACCGAGAGGCTTTGCTAACCGAGTTACGTCAAACCTTTGATGAACGGACTGCAAATGTTCTCCTGAGTGTACTAGACAAGGTAGCCCTACAGATATATCAGGCCGGGGTAACACGAGAGGATTTTCGAGAACTGAAGCAGATTGTAACGGAGTTGGCAGAAGCCCAACATAGAGTCGAAGAACAGATCTCAGAACTGGCCGAAGCCCAACGTCGCAGTGAAGAAAGACTCAGTGGGGTTGAGGAACGGGTCAGCAGATTGGAGTCGGCCGTGGAAAGACTGGAGTTGGCTGTAGAACGGCTGGTTATTGCTGTTGATGCCCTCCATAAACAGGTTGGTGGATTGAGTGAAACGGTGGGTGGAGATATCGAGGATATAGCCTATATTGTCCTACACGAGGTGTTGAAACGTGAATTTGGCTGGCAAGTAAATGTGCTGGAGCGATCCTGGCAAACATGGAATGGCGAGCCAGAGGAGGTAAATATATTTGGAACCGCTACCGACCCGGTAAGACCAGACAGGAAGATCTGGATAGTTGGAGAGGCAAAACATAACCTGACTTTAAGGGAGGTAGAAAGGTTCATTGAACAGGTAAGACGTGCACGAAATCATCTGGTAGGCGAGATATTCCCTGTATGCTTTTGCTACCGGGCCCGACCTGAAGTACAGCAAGCTATACGAAATGCCGGTATTCGGCTGGTTTTTTCATACGGGAAGTTAGTGTGAGGGAAGCGCTGGGGGTTCTTGTAAGCCAAGGTTATCTATTAATCCTCTTCTACAGCGCTGTCGAAGGGTTCGGCTATGAACATTAGACCAGTAAACAACATTGGAATCCGTTAATATAAATGACTTAACCTGATCGAGGGTTAATCCGTTATCGACCACTTTGGCTTCTTCCAAAAAGGTTCGAAATGCCGGGCTCTTTTTATAAAGCTCTGAGTTAAAGATTCCAACAATCCGGTGGGTCCAGATGTAGATATTCATCCCGATATGCAGGTACATAGCACTTAGGGAGAGAGTTCAAAAGATGTGCAGGAACTCATGTTTTCCAAGTAGGGAAGCTTTACGGTGGAGCTTAGAAAGACCTGAAAATTATTTTTTAAATACTCCAGGAGCCTTTCGTTTCGAGAAGGATCCAACTCCGAGGTTACATCGTCCAGGATAAGAGCCGGATATTCCCCGTGATGATGGACATAAACTTCCGAAGATGCCAGCTTGAGGGCAAGAACGGCGGTGCGCTGTTGGCCCTGGGAACCGAAGGCATGGATAGGACGTCCATTCAGGAAAATTTCCATATCGTCGCGATGGGGGCCTACCAGGGAGGCCTGATAACGTAACTCTTTTTCCTCCATCTTTTGTAGGACCGTCTGATATAACCCCTGGATTCCGTCCAGATTTAATTCCAAAAAGTCCTTTCCCAGAGTTGATTTATATATTATTTGGATATCCTCATGATCGGACAACCAGTGCTTATAAACTCTTTGGAGAGCTTCCTGGAGTTTTTTGAGATACTCCCGCCGGGCATAGATAATTCGACTCCCTACCCTCTGCATCTGCTCATTTAAAACCTGTAAGATCTCTAAATCCGATTTCCCCGAGCTCTGTTCGAGGCTCTCATGCTTGAGAAGAGCATTTTTTTGTTTAAGGATCTGATTGTAATCTGATAGATCTGCCCAGTAGGTGGGAGACAGTTGAAAGATTCCTTTATCCATAAAACTGCGACGTTCGGACGGAGGGCCCTTGACGATGCCTAGATCATCTGGGGAGAAAGTAACGGTGGGAAATAAGCTTAAGTAATCTTTGGGTGAAGATCTTTTTCCCTGAACCAGAGCCATTCGTCTATTAGATTCTAACAGGACGGTTAAAGATTTCTGAATACCCTCCTGCGTGGTCACCTCTCCCGATATGCTGGCAGAGACTGCCTCCCATTGAATCAGCTCGGAGATCCCTGAAGTTCTAAAAGACCTGAGGTTGGATAAAATATGGATACCTTCCAGCAGATTGGTTTTACCTGCGGCATTGGGTCCATATATCAGGTTGATGCCGTTGATAAATTCCATCTCCAGAAAACTAAAGCTACGGAAATGGATCAACTTAAGGTTTTTAAGATACAAAACAGAAATCCAAAATCCAAAGTCTCAAGGCAGGCGACCCTAGACTTTAGACCCCGGTTAAACCCGCATGGGCATGATTACACACTGGAAGTCTTTTTCTTCTGGAGAGGTAAATAAGCCCGGACTAAGGGGATCGTTAAACTCCATATGGAGAGTTTCACCCTCTATGACCGAGAGAAACTCGCTGATGTATTTTGCATTAAAGCCAATAACGACCTCATCTCCGCTGTATTCTACAGATAATTCTTCTCTGGCTTCTCCCAATTCAGGATCGAAGGAAGTTAAGTGTAATAATCCCGGGCTGATGGTAAACTTGATCAGCCGAGATTTTTCATTAGAAAGAAGGGAAACCCTTCGAACCGCTCTGTGAAAGGCTTCTTTATTCATACTGATATGATAAAGGGAAGTTCTAGGGATAACCTGTTTATAATCTGGAAATTGCGCATCAATAAGACGCGAAATAAGGGTTGTGTTTTCTTTGGAGAAAATAATTTGATTATTTCCAAATCCGATATTTAGTACAGGTACATGGCGCTGTGCCTCTGCCCCCTCCTGCTTCCCTGTAGATGGGGAGGAATCACAAAGTTTTTTAACCTCCATGACGGTCTTAAAGGGTATAATCACTTCAAAATTTTTTAGGGCCGAATCTTTTGGGATTTCCTTTGTGATGACGGCCAGTCTATGACCATCTGTAGAAACCATGGATAATCTGTCATTATCTGTATGGAATAATGAACCAGTCAGAGCATTTCGATTGGGATCATGGGAGATTGCAAAGGAGGTTTTGGTAATCATCTCCCGAAGTATTGGACTTTCCAGATCAAAGGATTCATCGCTTTTTACAGAGGGAAGTTCGGGAAATTCGATTTTGGGAAGTCCTGCAAGACGGAAAGTAGAGTTCTGACATTTTAGTACGACCCAGTGATTTTCTTGCGTACTCAGATGAACGGAACTTTCAGGAAGTTCTTTCAAGATTTCAAAAAGTTTTTGGGCAGATAATGTGATACTCCCCGGTTTGGTAATGGAAGCTGGCAAGAGAGTTTCTATACTAATTTCACGATCTGTGGCCGTTAAAGAGAGCATGGTATTCTTTGTCTCCAACAGGACATGGGAGAGTATAGGGGAAGTACTTTTTCTTTCGACAACGCTCTGAACCTGTTGAATTCCTTCTAAAAAGGTTTTTCGTTCGATGTGGATTTCCATAACAGATCTTCTCCTGTTTAAGTTTTACAAATCCTTATAGAATTAATTTAGTAGAATTTATAAAGTCTGTGCAAAACCCTGGATTGTTTCCAGATTCCTTGAAAATTTAAATGGTTATTCCTGCAGGGAACCTGTGAGTACCCTGTGAATGGTTTCTGGGTTATTAACATGTTAGGTTTCTTAATAAGAGTTCCGGACGGTAAATCACCAGCCTTATTCACATAACTTATCCACCAACCCCTCATGCGGTTACAAGCCCTTTTAATTTCTCTATAACTTGTTTAAAATTTGGATCCTTAGCTATTTTTTCTTTAATTTTTTGACAGGCATGGATCACAGTTGTGTGATCTTTACCTCCGAAATTTTTACCTATCTCGGGCAATGAGGACCTGGTCAACTCTTTAGAGAGATACATGGCTACCTGCCGAGGAAAGGCAATAGCTCTGGCCCTTGACTGGGATTTCATCTCTTGAGAGCTTACATTATAATAATCGGATACTACTTTTTGAATTAAGTCAATGTTTATATTTTTTTCCTTGGGACTTAGAAGATCCTTCAAGACCTGTTGAGCAAGCTCCAGGGTAATTTCTTGTCCAGTCAAAGAAGAATAAGCGGCAACTTTGATTAGAGAGCCTTCTAACTCCCGAATATTTGATTTTATTTTGCTGGCGATAAATAGGGCTACGTCATCGGGTAATCCCACCTTTTCCAACTCGGCTTTCTTTTTGAGAATAGCTATTTTTGTTTCCAGATCTGGAGGTTGTATATCTGCAATGAGACCCCACTCAAATCGAGATCTTAACCGTTCTTCAAGGGTTGGTATTTGTTTCGGGGGACAATCACTGGAAATAACGATCTGTTTTCGAGCATCATATAAGGCATTAAAAGTATGGAAAAATTCCTCCTGGGTCCGTTCTTTACCTGCAATAAATTGAATATCATCGATGAGAAGTAAATCAATGTTACGATATTTCCTTCGGAATTCAGGCATGGCATCATATCGAATGGCATGGATCAACTCATTCATGAAGCGTTCGGAGGATGCATAGAAGAGTCTAATCGAGCGCAGCGTTTTTCTGACGGCATGTCCGATCGCATGCATAAGGTGAGTTTTACCGAGTCCTACCCCCCCATAGATAAAAAGTGGATTATAGGCTGTGGATAACTGTTCAGCAACGGCTCTGGATGCTGCATGGGCAAACTGGTTACTCGTGCCTACTACATAAGTTTCAAAGGTATATCGAGGATTCAAGTTAGGTTCTTCAGTGTCCAGAAGAAATGGAGAGGGCTTTTTCCACGGATTTCGAACCGGGGTCATCTTACGAGGACGTTGTCTTGGATAGTAAACCCGTTGAATAGGTAATTCCAATTGAGTCGGCTTTTCTTCTACTTTTGCTTTAAAGGTATCATCTACCACGAAATGGATTTCAGGCATCTTATCCACAAAGGTTCTTAATACTCTGGTTATAGACTCCAGGTAGTGCTCCCTAAGCCAGCTTACAAAGTGTTCATCGGGTACAACCACCTGGAGTTCCTGGTTGTTAAAAGACCTCAGTCGGGTAGGCTTAAACCACATCTCAAAGCTGGATGGGTTGATCTGATTTTGTAGCTCTCTAAGAACCTTTTCCCATATATCCATGGCTCTTATGCGGTTCTTGAAATCCTTTTCCTTCTTCTAATAGGAACTAAATTTTGAACAGACCGGGGAATCTTTTCTGGTTACTCCTGCCACCGAGAAAAATTTGATAGGAATCTTGACAAAACTCTCCACAGATTGCTCTCTAAAAAAGAGAAAAAAGTTACACACAGGTTTATCCACATTTGTGGATAACTTAATAAGTGTAAACTATATAATAAGTTAACATACATTAAATCGGGTAAAATATTAAAACCCTTTCAAAAGCATAACTGTATGTTAATGAAGTAGTATCAACGTGCTTATAGAGTTTTATAGAACACAATTTCAAAAAGTTTTCAAGTATTTTTTTTAACCAGGATATGTCAACAGGTATAATTTACTTCTTGACAGAATGGATAAAAGTCAATTATACTGTGTGTGCAATCCTGAGTTTGATAACCTGCTTTAAGTGATAAAGAAGAGGAGAAAAATTAAGCTTTAAGGGATAAGAATTTTGAGTAATAAACCGGAAAATTAAATCAAAATGAGATAGGAGGTAAACTTTGAAGCGGACGTATCAACCTAAGAATCGAAAGCGGCAAAGGACGCATGGATTTTTAAAAAGAATGCGTACCAAATCTGGAAGAAATGTGCTTAAACGTCGACGGGCCAAAGGTAGAAAAAGGCTTACGGTTTGATCCTTTTATCTGATGTGTTCACAAACCCTTAAGAAGTTTGAAAAGATTACAGAGGGTAACCGTTTTAAGTTCCTTTATTCAAGGGGGAAAAAGTTAGTTTTACCTTCTTTAATAGTGTATATCTATGTTGATTCTCGAGTTCCAGGACGGCGATTAGGGGTTACGGTCAGTAAAAAGATGGGAAAATCCGTAGTCCGAAACCGAGCTAAGAGATTATTAAGAGAGCTATTTAGAAAAAATAAATTCCTGTTTCCCGAACATGCAGAGGTAGTCATGGTAGCCCGGCATGGTTTAGTTGAAAAAAGTTATTCAGAGTTAGAAAAAGAGCTACACGACGGACTTCAATCCCTTGAAATTAGTAGTGATCAAAATATAAATAAGTAGATCTTTAAATTCACACCCTCCTTTTGATGATTTCTTCAAGGTCTTCATATCAGATGGGAATCTATGAAGTTTGTTTTAGTCAGTATTATAAAAGGTTATCAACTATTTATATCACCTCTTCTCCCCCCCTCGTGTCGATTTTTTCCTTCCTGCTCGGACTATAGTATCGAAGCTATAAAGAAGTATGGTCCTTTAAAAGGAAGTTGGCTGACACTTAAAAGGATTTTCCGATGCAATCCTATGTGGGAAGGTGGGTATGATCCGGTTGATTAAACATTGAACCCTTCAAAGGTTTTGGACCCTCTGAAAGGTTGTTATTTATAAAAAAGAAGAAATGGAAAAACGTGCTTTATTAGCTGTTATTTTATCTTTACTTGTCTTAGTTTTGTGGCAGAAATTTTATATAACTCCCCGTCAGGAAGCCTGGAAGCGGCAGCAAAGGATACAACAAGAGATGGTAAAACCTTCGCCGGTTCCGGAGAGTTCAGGTCAGCAAGAAACTGCTTCTTCCCTTTCTCAGCAGGCCATGCAATCTCAAGTGATATCTCAACCTGCCAACCCGGAGGCTCAAGAGGTTCTTGTTGAAAGCAAACTTATGAAGGTTCTTCTGACTACCGAAGGAGCTCGCATAAAAAGCTGGCAAATCCTCAACCATAAAAATTCAGAAGGGAATCCGGTAGAATTGATTCCAGAACTTTCAAGGAAGGTAAACCGTTATCCCCTGGAGGTGTTGACGGGGGATATGTCCCTTAATAACGAATTAAATTTTGGACTTTTTACAGCTTCAAAACCCGTACTCCGATTAACCGAAGCCAACAAAGTGGATTCTATAGAATTCACTTACAAGAATGAGAACGGGATCTCTTTTACGAAAAAATTGACTTTTTATCAAGATAATTACCAGGTTGATGTAGAACTGACTCTCCATCACCCTCGTTTAGAGACCGGCGCTTTATTTCTAACCTGGGGTCCCGGACTTGGAAATTTATTGGATGATCAGACAACTTACAGTAATCAGATTGTATCCTCTGTACGAGGCCAGCTCTTAAAGCAGCCTGTGGATAAATTAAAAGGGGTTGTACAGGCTGAAGATGTAAACTGGGCTGCGATAGATCGAAAGTATTTTGCAGCGGCCCTGCTCCCGGCTTCTTCTATTAACACCGTTGCCGTGGAACTTCTCCCGTCAGATACCGAGGAGAAAAAGGCTATTTCTGTGGACCATGTGATCCTCAAAGTTGGTCAGACAGGCCTTGAGGGCGTAAGGTATCGTATTTACGCAGGCCCTAAAGAGCATGATAAACTCAGTGCCCTTAAAGTAGGTTTGGAGCAACTGATTGACTATGGATATTATCTGGGGTGGTTAGTCAAAGGGATGGTTTTGTTCATGCACGTCGTCTATACCTATACCCATAGTTATGGGCTTGCCATCATATCCCTCACCGTTCTCGTTAAATTAATTTTTTATCCTTTAACCTATGCCAGCTTTAAGTCCATGAAGAGCATGCAGTCCCTGCAGCCTAAAGTGCTGGAGATTCGGGAAAAGTATCGAAAAGATCCTAAAGTTATGAACCAAAAGCTGATGGAACTTTACAAAAAGGAGGGGGTTAATCCCATGGGGGGTTGTCTGCCCATGTTGCTCCAGATTCCTGTATTTTTTGCCTTATATCAGGCTCTGCTGGTCTCCATCGAGTTAAGAGGAGCTTCTTTTCTTTGGATCCCGGATCTCTCAGCTCCGGAACCCTATGCCATCAAAATTCTTGTCTTGCTTATGGGGGTCAGCATGTTTATCCAACAATCCATGACGCCAACTACAGGAGACCCCAAACAAGCCCAGATGTTTAAGTTTATGCCAGTTATCTTTACGGCCATGTTCTGGAATTTCCCATCTGGATTGGTTCTATATTGGCTTGTCAATAATGTATTAAGTATCGGTCAGCAATACCTCATCAACCGGGGAGATGCCACTGGAAAAAAAGCTGTATCTGACAAAAAAAGGAAAGTTAATAAAGGATAACCCTAAGCATCTCCAAGCCTAAGAAGAGGCTACAAACTTTAAGTTGAGAATACAAAGGAGGAGAATTAGGATGAGAACCTTTGAGGAAGAAGGAAAAACGGTAGAGGAAGCTATCAACAGTGCCCTTGTTAAACTTCAGGTACGTCGAGAAGAAGTAGATATTCAGGTGTTAGAGGAAGGAAGTAAAGGTTTTTTTGGGCTCATCGGAGGTAAACCAGCCAAAGTTAAAATAACAGTAAAAGAACTCGTAGAAAAACCTGAATCCAAAGAGGTCCCTGGAAATGGAAAAACAGAACTCGACCATCAAATTATCAAAGTCAAAGAAATACTGGATGGGCTTCTGACTAAAATGGGTTTAAGCGCCGTTATTGACATGAAAACCAAGAATGAAGAAATTATTTTTAACATCAAGTGTGAGGATGATAAACTCCTGATAGGGAAAAAGGGTAAGACCCTGGATGCTCTCCAGTATCTTGTTGATCTGATGATCCATAAACACCTGGGGGATAAACTAGAGGTTACCCTGGATACTTCCAACTACAGGCTCCAGCGACGGCAGACCCTTAGAAACCTGGCTTTGAAACTCTCTCGTAAGGTTAAGAATACAGGAAAACCCATTGTGGTGGCTCCTTTAAGTCCCCATGATAGAAAAATTATCCATATGACGCTCAAAGATGATCCGGCTATTCGAACTTTAAGCCGTGGAAACGGATTTTTTCGAAAGATTGTTATATCCAAGAATAATCAAAATAATCATCGAAAAAATCTAGAGCCTTAATTGAAGGTAGAATCTGGGAGTTTGAGGGTTATGGGTGCAGAAGGGATCCCTTTCCCCGGCTCCTGGACCCTCAGACTTTCATCCCTTTC
The DNA here is from genome assembly GCA_035559535.1 of Candidatus Limnocylindrales bacterium. NCBI lineage: Bacteria > Bacillati > Chloroflexota > Candidatus Limnocylindria > Candidatus Limnocylindrales > Candidatus Limnocylindrales bacterium. The sequence goes on along the minus strand of DATMBG010000015.1, from coordinate 76,090 downwards.
TTGATTATCCGTGTTTTTCCAGGAGGATACCATTGCTGCCATTTCAACTCCGTTGGGAGAAGGCGGAATAGGAGTTATTCGCATAAGCGGCAAGGCTGCTATCGCCATTGCAGATGCGCTCTTTGTGTCTCCTTCTAAAGGTAAAAAACTCAAAGATCTTCCCTCCCATACCGTTCACTACGGACATATTTACGATCCAGGAACCCAGGAACCTGTGGATGAAGTGCTGGTAACCTTGATGCGAGCCCCCAAATCCTATACGCGAGAGGATGTAGTGGAGATTAGCAGTCATGGGGGTTTTATCTCCTTGAAACGAATCCTGGATCTGGTTCTCAAGGGCGGAGCGAGATTGGCAGAGCCGGGGGAATTCACAAAAAGAGCTTTTCTGAACGGACGTATAGATCTATCCCAGGCCGAGGCAGTCATCGATATTATTCAATCCAGAACCGAGTTAAGCCACAAGGTGGCCGTACGACAGTTGGAAGGACGGTTATCCCAAAAGGTTCGTGCTATTCGAGATACCCTGAAACACCTGACGGCCCTGGTTGAAGCGTCGATTGATTTCTCTGAAGAAGATATTGAGGTGATTTCCCCTGAAGCATTGGATTCTGGAATCGGCGAGGCCCTTGAATCCATTGATTTTCTCATCGAGACGGCAGAGGAAGGTCAGATCCTCCGAGAAGGTCTATCTCTGGTTATTGTGGGTAAACCCAATGTCGGAAAATCGAGCTTGTTGAATGTACTTCTGGAAGAAGAAAGGGCTATCGTAACCCCCATTCCGGGAACAACCCGGGATGTCATCGAAGAATCGTTAAATCTCAAGGGGGTTCCCGTGAGACTGCTGGATACAGCCGGAATCCGAAATACCGAAGATCCTGTGGAAGTCCAGGGTGTACTACGAAGCAAAAATTTGTTAGAAAAAGCAGATCTGGTTCTTTGGGTTCTCGATAGTTCCAGTCCCCTGACTCAGGAAGACCGGGACATTTTGGAGCTGGTTAAAGAGAAAAAGGTTTTAGGAGTTTTGAATAAAATCGATCTTCCCTCTAAAATTGGAGAAGAAGCCGGTCAGCTATTGGCCGGAATTCCCTGGGTTAAGATTTCAGCTAAAGAAAAAAGCGGAATTGAAACATTGAAAGACCTGATTTTTGAGATGGTCGTGAAAACTCCGGTGGAAAGTGTCTGGGTCACCAACATTCGTCATAAAAACGCTTTGATCAAAGCTCAGCAGAGTCTGTTGAAAGCCCGGGAATCTATAGCACAAAGAATGTCTGGTGAATTCATTGCCGTGGATCTTCGAGCTGCTCTAGATAGTTTAGGGGAGATTATAGGGGAGACTACGACCGAAGATATTTTGACGGAAATCTTCTCCACTTTTTGTATCGGGAAGTAATATGGCTTCACTCCGAAGACACAAAGGTAATAGAGGAAAGTATGGGAGGGTAGAGAGAGCTCCCAGGCCCTATAGTTCCACACCCCTATACTTTCATACTTCTTTCCCCTTTGGGTCTTTGGGATGGAATAATTACCTATGTTTTACGATAAAGCCTACGATGTGATCGTGATAGGAGCCGGTCATGCCGGTTGTGAGGCCGCACTGGCTGCAGCCCGAATGGGTTGCGAGACCTTGGTGCTGACCATCAATCTGGACACCATTGCCCTGATGCCCTGTAATCCTTCCATCGGTGGAACTGCTAAAGCCCATCTGGTCCGTGAAATTGATGCCCTCGGCGGTGAAATGGCCAAGAATATTGATAAAACCGGCATTCAATTCCGTCTTCTGAATACCAGTAAAGGTCCTGCCGTTTGGGCTTCCCGTGCCCAGGCTGATAAACAGCAATATCGGCTGGAAATGAAATGGGTTTTAGAGAATCAGGAAGGACTGGATATCAAACAGGCTTCTGTGGAAAAACTTCTGGTGGAAAACGGAAAAGTTATTGGGGTTGAGACCAATCTCGGAATGGCTTATCGGGCCAAGGCCGTTGTAATCACCACGGGGACTTTTCTCAACGGATTAGTCCATGTGGGCATGAAAAATCACGCAGCGGGGCGGGCCGGCGAGGCCCCCTCCATAGGGCTTTCAGCCTGTCTCAGGAAGTTGGGATTTGAAATGGGTCGGCTCAAAACCGGTACCAATCCTCGTCTGGATGCCAAAACCATCGATTTCTCGGTTCTGGAAATTCAACCCGGCGATGAGGATCCGCGACCGTTTTCCTTCTCGACGGAGAAGATTACCCAACCCCAAATCCCCTGTTATTTGGGATATACCAACCCAGAGACCCATCAGATCATCCGAAACAATCTTTCAAAGTCAGCCATGTACGGGGGAGCTATTAAAGGCACCGGGGTACGCTATTGTCCTTCCATTGAGGATAAGATCGTTAAATTTCCCGATAAAACCCGGCATCAAATTTTCCTGGAGCCTGAAGGACGAACAACTCGGGAAATTTACACCAACGGAGTATCTACCAGTCTTCCCCTGGAAGTTCAGATCCAGTTCATTCGAACCATCCGAGGATTGGAAAAAGCCGAAATCATGCGCCCCGGCTACGCCATCGAATATGATTTTGTTTTCCCAACCCAGCTTAAACCGACCCTGGAGACCAAACTGGTCGAAGGTCTTTTTCTGGCCGGTCAAATTAACGGAACTACAGGATATGAGGAAGCAGCGGCTCAGGGATTAATTGGAGGGATCAATGCTGCTTTGAAGGTTCAGGGTCGGGCACCTTTCATTTTAGACCGATCTGAAGCTCATATCGGGGTTTTGATCGATGACTTGGTCACCAAAGGGGTTACGGAACCCTATCGGATGTTTACCTCCCGTTCCGAATACCGACTCCTGCTCCGACAGGATAATGCCGATCTGCGACTCATGGATAAAGGTTATCAACTGGGATTGATCTCCAAGGAACAATACGCCCGATTTCAAGAAAAGAAACGAATCATGGCCGAGGAAATCGCCCGGCTTGAAAAGACCTGGGTTAAACCCAGTGTGGTTGTAAATACCGTGCTGGAGCGCCGCGGAACCAATCCTATCTCGGAACCTGCCCCTTTGATTCAAATTTTAAAACGTCCTGGAATTACTTATGCCGATATCCGGGAAATCGATCCGGAATCTCCTGGCTTACCTCGTGAAGTGGCCGAACAGCTCGAGTTGCAGGTCAAATATGAGGGATATATCCAGCGGCAGAATGAACAGGTCGAACGGTTCAAAAAATTGGAAAGTCGTTCAATCCCCGAGGATTTTGACTATGATACCATCCCCGGCTTATCCACCGAGGTTCGGCAAAAACTCAAACAGATCCGGCCTATTTCCATCGGTCAGGCTGCCCGGATATCGGGAGTTACCCCAGCAGCTATTTCCATCTTGCTGGTTTGGTTGGATCGGTTATCTGGGAACCGTCAAGGCGGCAGTCTGACTAGAGGTATAAAAAAAATCTACACTAAGGTAAAAGGGGATGAGCAAAAAAATGATTTCGCTTATTGGCAAACCCAATCTTATCAAACTCGCCTGGCCACCCTAGAGCAAATCCGGCAAGAGTATCATCGTTGGAAATATCATGCTGAACCCAGACTTCAAAGAGTTTATACAATCGTTAAACGATAACGAAGTGCGTTATCTGATTGTGGGGGGATATGCCCTTGCAGTTCATGGATACCCCCGTTACACCAGAGATTTAGACGTATGGCTTGAATTGAGCCCGGAAAATGCGGCTAAGGTGGTTAAAGCCTTAGCTCAATTTGGTTTTGGTTCGTTAGGTTTGCAGGTAGAGGACTTTCTTGATCCCAACCATATCATTCAATTAGGGTATCCTCCCAATCGGATAGACCTGTTACTCGGGTTGAAAGGTGTGGATTTTGAAAGTTGTTACGCCTCAAAGGTTCAGGTTAAAATTGATGAAGTAACTGTAAATTTTATTGATCTGGAAAACCTCAAGAAGAATAAAAAAGCGACCGGTCGTCTGCGAGATTTGGCGGATTTAGAGAATTTAGAATAGAAGATCCTGTTTCATGTTTTTCAGTGAATGAAAAGGGGTTTATAGGGTAATATGCATTGAGTCTCTAATAAAGCCATAGCAGATCTCGATGCCATGCCCGATGATGGCAACAACTGCGTTTTTATCCGCCACGAATGACGTCACGAGATTGCTTCTGGAGACCATCTAACAGGTGCACCAGATCTGATCATTGAAATTCTCTCTCCAGGAGCAGGAAATGAACAACGAAACTGTCTTGCAAAACGGCAGCTTTATGGTAAGTATGGGATCTTGGATTAATGGGATAGCTGACCCCCAGAATTGGTCCGTTGCAGCCTACCGTATTCTTTCATCCTCATGGAAGCCCTCCAACAGAAGATCTTCCTTATCTTATTCCTCTTTTGTCTCTTTTTCAGAAAAAGAATTCTCCTTAAGAGAGACAAATTAATTTATTGGTATTTATAGATTTAATCAAACAGAAAAGATTTTTGTCTCTGACCCGGAAACAAAGCGAACCAGCTTGGCTTTTCAACCACTTTAAAAAAGTCCGTCTATAAGGCTTTTCGAAAGAGAAAACCTTTTCCTCATTGATAAGGTATAAAAATTGCCTTTAGAAAGGTTCAATGGAAAGAAACCTCAAGGGATCTGGCATTCATCCAGGAATCTACTCTTTTTGCCAGGGTAATGAGCCATCGGAAAGGATAGGTCTAAAGCCGTTCACCCTGGACTGGACCCACCAGATACTTATTCAGACCGGTCAGGAAACAGATATCAAGTATCCTCCCCCGGCAGGCTCACAGGCAATAGAGGAGGGATAGGAGTCGTTGATACCATATTTCAAAAAATAAATGAGTGATCTATTAATCTAAAACCTTATAATTTTAGTCTAAAATTTTGTAGTTCCGATTAAGCTTAATAACTTAATAAAAGGAATAATCCAGGAGAAAATCAGGAGAAAAAAAATGAAAAACTTAGATAACTTAAAATCTAAGGAAAAATCTAAAAAATCTATTTTAGGATTTCTTCTATTTATATTTCTGCTGGCTCTTATTTTTGTCAGTCATGGGATATATGCCCAGGTACCGAGTTTTCTTTGGGTTATCCAGGGTGGTGGAGTAGGTGCGGATAGTGGGCATGGTATTGATGTCGATGGGACGGGTAACAGTTATGTTACCGGATGGTTTAATGGGGTTGCAGGCAGGGGTATATTCCTCGCCAGATATAACCCATCGGGCAATTTAATCTGGAGTCGACAGGTGGATGGACCGGGGGATGATGCCGGATTTAGTATTGCCATAGATAGCTCAGGTAGTAGTGTTATCACAGGATATTTTAGTGATAAAGTAACCAACGGTACTTTAACCTTCGCAGCCGGTGAACCCAATCAAACCACCTTAACCAGTGCCGGGCAGGCGGATATCTTCATGGCTAAGTATGATGTATCTGGGAATTTTCTCTGGGCTAAACAAGCCGGTGGAGCAGGTGAAGATGTTGGTGTTGATGTTTTTGTAGACGGCTCCGGTAATAGCCTTGTAACAGGATATTTTAATGGCACAGCTATTTTCGGGAAAGGGGAGTCTAACGAGACTATCCTGACCAGTGCGGGTCAACCCGACATCTTCCTGGCCAAGTATGAGGCTTCTGGCAAGTTGCTCTGGGCCAAACGATCTGGCGGAACAGGTGAGGATTGGGGACGTGAGGTCGTAGTAGATGCGCTTGGTAACATCTATCTCACCGGTCATTTTCAAGGTACAGCAACTTTTGATACAACAACGTTAAGGAGTACTGGCGGCCGGGATATCTTCCTTGCGAAATATGACCCATCAGGTAATTTGTTGTGGATCAAGCAAATAGGCGGTTCAACAGATGATATTGGACGGGGTATCGATGTGGACACATCTGCCAACCTATACCTTACCGGAACATTTACCGGTACCGTAAAATTTGACACCACTACCTTAACCAGTGCCGGTAATGAGGATATTTTTCTTGCCAAATATGATACCTCCGGTAATCTGTTATGGGTCAGACAAGCCGGTGGAGCAGGTTTGGATAGACCCAAAAATCTTTTTTTGGATAGTTCGGGTAACAGTACGATCAGTGGACATTTTAATGCCACAGCAACCTTTGGTAGTGGGGAATCCGGTCCGGTTACATTGACCAGCGCCGGTCAGGATGATATCTTTATTGCCAGATACGATACCACTGGTAAACTGTTGTGGGCCAAACAAGCCGGTGGAACAGGAACCGACGTGGGATTTGCTGTTGCTGTGGATAGCTCGGGTAATAGTCTGGTTACGGGATGGTTTGAAAACACGGCAACATTTGATACCACCACCCTTACAACTTTCGGTCTTACAGATATTTTTATTGCTAAACTGGCTGCTCAGGCAAGTACGCCGACCCCGACGCCTACACCGATCTCTACAGCCACCCCAACGCCAACCCCTATTCCCAGTCCAACACCCACCTCAACCCCGACGCCGACCCCGACGCCTACGCCGATCTCTACAGCCACCCCGACCCCGACGCCGACCCCGACGCCTACACCAACTCCGAACCCAAATACCTATCTCCATATAGAAGCCGAGTCGGGACTTCTGACCTCTCCCATGAGGACAGTAGCAAACTCTCTGGCCTCTGGAGGTTATTATATCGAAGTGCCTAACACAACATTTGGGTTAAATAACAATAAAGGAGCTGCTGCATTTACCTTTTCTATTTCGGTTACGGGAAGCCATGTGATTTGGGGTCGTGTGATGGGGCCAGATTCAGCGTCGAACAGCTTCTATGCTCAAATGGATAGTGGTACCCGATATACCTGGGATATTCCAGTAGGCAATAGTCCGGTTTGGGTCAGGGTTAGTAACGTAGGAGGGCCAAATCCGGTCTCTTTCAACCTCTCTGCAGGAACCCATACCTTTACGATTTCCGGAAGAGAAGATGGGACCCGATTGGATAAATTGGTGGTGACCAATGACCTTAATTATATACCCCAGTAAAAAAGTTAAATTTTCCTGAAATCCAAAAAGAGAAAGAACCTGGACATGGTATTTTTAAATCAACACAGCATCTCCTCCTCCTTTTGTTTAAAATTTTGAAAGGTCGAGAAGTATGGGATCTTCCACCGGTCGGGTAAGGTATTTACTCAGCCTGATGATCGGAATGATATGTTGGGGGATTTTAGGGGGAGATATGCAGGTATCAACCCCTGCCTCCCTTTCTGTATTTGCTGATTTAAATTTGCAAACCCCTGAATTTCTTTCCCAGGTTAATCAAGTCAAGCAAATAGAAAGGCTATCCCCAAAGCCCTCAGTTTCAACCTTTGTCCGGTTTCCGTTAAGTTTCGAAGCTAACCAGGGACAGACCGACCCTCAGGTAAAGTTTTTATCCCGAGGTCCGGGTTATATCCTTTTCCTGACTTTAACAGGAGCTGCCTACTTTCTAACTAAATCCCAGGCCCAAGACCTTGAATCTTTTGATAGGGGGCAATCCCTACCCGGTAAAACCCCTGTTTTGCATATAAAGTGGATAAAGGCTAACTCCGAGCCTGAAGTAGTCGGTTTAGATCAACGGCCCGGTCAGAGTAATTATTTCATCGGTCAAGATCCAAAAAAATGGTATACCCGCATTCCCACCTATGCCCGTGTTAAATACAAAGATATATACCCTGGCGTGGATCTGATCTACCATGGTAATCAACACCAATTGGAATATGACTTTGTGGTAGCTCCGGGTGCAGACCCTAAAGCCATTCGATTTACCGTGGAAGGCGCCGACGACCTTAAAATAAACCCCGAGGGAGCTCTTATTCTGCGTGTTACTAACGCGTATGTTTACTTACATAAACCTGAGGTCTATCAGGAGGTTAACGGTAGTAAACGGATGGTACCCGCCCATTATGTGTTCCTTGATTTTGAGAGCCTGGACCATAGACAAAAGACTTCCAACAACGAATCCAGACCTATCCTCGGTTTTCAAATAGATTCCTATGATACTCAGAAACCTCTTTTCATTGATCCGGTATTAACCTATTCTACTTATCTTGGAGGTAGTAGTGAGGATTTCAGCCGTGGGATCGCCGTGGATTCCGGGGGTAATGCCTATGTAATAGGAAATACCTTTTCCCTTGACTTTCCAACGGTCAATCCTGTACAACCTTCAAAGGGCGATTTCTTCGATAGTGATAGTTTTGTAGCAAAGGTAGATCCTACAGGTTCCACGCTTATTTACGTTACCTATTTAGGCGGCAGTCACAACGATTTTGGTCGCGGTGTAGCGGTAGATCCAAGGGGGAATGCTTATATAGTAGGTAATACCAATTCCATGGACTTTCCAACCGCAAACCCATTCCAGCCTATTTTTGGCGGAGGTAGTTCTTTTGGAGATGCGTTCGTGGCAAAATTAGATCCGACCGGTTCCACCCTTATCTATTCTACCTATGTAGGGGGAGATAACCCTGATGAGGGAAAAGCTATTGCGGTAGACCTGGAAGGTAATGCCTACATAACCGGTAATACCCTGTCGACTAACTTTCCCGTCCTGAATCCTTTTCAACCGGTTTTCGGTGGGGGAAAAGGTTCTTTCGGGGATGCTTTTATAACCAAGTTGAATCCTAACGGTTCTGCTGTTTATTCTACTTACCTGGGTGGCAGGGGCGAAGATTCTGGCCGGAGTATTGCTGTAGATGCCTTGGGTCATGCCTATGTAACCGGTTTTACCACCTCGGTCAACTTCCCAACGGTGGCTCCTATCCAATCCGCGTTTGGAGGCGGTAGCTCCTTTGGTGATGCCTTTGTGACTAAGTTGAACCCGGCAGGCTCTGCCCTCATCTACTCCACTTATCTCGGCGGTAACGGGGAAGATGTCGGTCGGGGTATTGCAGTTGATATTTTCGGAAGTGTTTATATAACCGGAGAGACTTCTTCAGCCGACTTTCCAACTAAAAATCCTTTACAGCGAAAGCAAGGTAGTTTTCTGGATAAGGATGCCTTCATAGCTAAGTTGAATCCTGCTGGATCCGCGCTAATCTATTCTACCTACCTGGGTGGCAAAGCCTATGATGTCGGTCGGGGTATTGCAGTCGATATGGCGGGGAATGCATATGTGGTGGGAGCTACTGGCTCAACCCAATTCCCAACTGTAAATCCCTTCCAACCTTTTTATGGAGGTTCTTTAGATGCCTTCGTAGCAAAACTGAATGCTGCGGGTTCTGCTTTGGTTTACTCCAGTTATCTGGGGGGTAATCAGGGGGAAACTGGACGAGGTATTGCCCTGGATAACCTGGGTAATGTCTATGTATCTGGGCAGACGGCTTCGATCAATTTTCCAACGGTCCGTCCTCTGCAGCTGGTTTCCGGTGGTCTCACAGATGCTTTCCTTGCTAAAATCGTAGGTACTGCCCCTCCTTTGCCGGTTCCTCTAACAGCTACAGCAGATTACAGTGGAGATGGTAGAACTGATATCTCTGTTTACCGACCTTCTACGGGAGAATGGCTGGTACAGGGTCTCTCCAATTCTCCCTCTTTCGGATCTTCAGAAGATATTCCAACTCCCGGGGATTACGACGGAGATAGAATAACAGATCTTGCCTTCTGGCGGCCTTCTACCGGAGAATGGTACCTTCTGAAGGATGACCCTCTGGGGGTAGGGAAGTATGGTAGGAGGACTTTGTTCCATACCCTCGATCTGCTGGATTTCTCCATTGAAGTTCAGGCCTGGGGAATTCCAGGGGATATTCCTGTCCCGGGAGATTATGACGGGGATAAGAAAACAGATCGGGCTGTCTGGCGACCCTCTACTGGAGAGTGGTTTATCCTTCCATCAGGAGGTAATTCTTCCTATTTAGTCTGGGGTCAGACCGGAGATAGGCCCGTTCCTGCAGATTACGATGGGGATGGAAGGGATGATGTGGCGGTCTTTAGACCTCCTCAATCCAGCTCGGAGCAGGCTTTTTGGTTTATCTTTAACTCTCAGGGGGGTCCTCATAGCTTCCTTCTCGGACAGAATGAAGATTTCCCCGTACCCGGGGATTATGATGGAGATAAGAAGGCGAATATAGCTGTCTGGAGGCCCGATAAGGGTACCTGGATCCTTCGACTTAAAGATGGTACGATCATTAAAAAAGCCTTCGGCAAGCAAGGAGATCTTCCCGTACCGGCAGATTTCGATGGAGACGGAAAAACAGATCTGGGAATCTTTAGTACCTCCTCTGGAGTCGGACAATGGTCTATCCTCACATCTTCCTCTGGATTTAAACATACGATAACCACCCTTTGGGGTCAACCTGGAGATCTTCCGGTCTCGGCTTCTGGAAAATAGGTATTCCCGGCCAAATATTTTAAAAGTTATCCCTGAAGAGCTGTAGAAGGTTATGGTAGAAGCTTGGGAGTAAGGGAGTAGGGAAAGGGGCGGGGAAGGGACCTATTTACAAGCACTCTCTCCGACACCTACAAGCCGGTACTCCCATTTAGATGGGGATTATACTTCCTGTAGAAGTTGCTGTAGGGCTTTTTCTCGGATTTTTTGAGTCTGTTCTTTCTGATAGATCGTAGGGGGGGCCACACGATCCCGGCATAGGGCTTCCGATAAACCACACCGCTCGCAGGTTTCATTTACCTCTATGGTAGGAACATGGGGGTCGTTCCAAAATCGGACGGTTTTCTTAAATTGATCATTGATTAAAAAACTCAACGTAACACTGGAGTTAGTTCCTTTGCTTAAAGCAAGGGGTCGTGCCAGGGTAATGGTAAAAAATTCGGCGTTAATGTTGAGGTATCTGGATCGTTGGACTGCAATAAGGGTCGTGTCCCGCTCTCCACGCTTTTGCCTTTCGGCTAATTCTTTAAGCAGGCGAATGGAAAGCCAACGCCGACAGTGATGCTCATTCAATCCCAAACCATGTGGAACAAATACCTGAGACATGTTAAATAATTTGGTCAATGAGTAGTTATTACTCCCCACTTCATGGTTAAATCTTAAAAAGTGGATCTCGTGGAGTCCGAAGAATCTGGGGACAAGCTCGGTCAGCCGATAGAGAAACATCTCCGGGGTTGCTTCGTAACGTCTCATGAGGGCTAAGAAACCCTTTCCCTCCCATTGTTCTTTCTGGAAAAATTTCTCCAGATCCCGGCAAAGCAAATCTTTATTGATTAATAAAGCTCCTGAAAAATAAGAGGCTTTAAAGTTATTGAGTACCTGCTCGAACGATTCCACCTTTAACCAGGAAGAGGTCGTGGCACGTTCTTTCAAACCAAGGAAACAGTAACCGATTTCACGACCCAGGATAAAAGCTTTTTGGGAAGGTAGGAGCTTTCGATTAATTAACAACTTGGGTGGATTTCTGTTAATCCAAACGGAGCGAAATCCCTGGAGTTCTGGATAATGGGCAAGGGTCGTTTCATCCAAGATGTAACCGTATTCTTCTATAAGTACTTTCCGGAGCTGCTCACCGTAAATGGGAGGATCGACTTTCCATTGGTGTTGAGCAACAAAGGTTGATACGGCTTTCTCGATATCTTCAAAATAATTTTGGTGGAGTTGTTGATAGGAACGCAGAGCCGCAAACAAGAAATGCTCTACCTGCATTCCATAAGATTGACCGATTTCCAGTAAGGTGCGGATAAGAGCCCCTGCTTTGCTGGGGGAGTTGGTGACGAGATCCACGATTTCTTGAGGTTCAATTCCAAACAGGTGAAACGGGAACTCTTGAATAAAGGGGGAATTAAGAATGGCTTTGAGTGAATCAAGCTCTTCATTTACCTTGAGGGAAACCAATTCATCGAAGGAGATATTCAAGGCTCTGGCAAGCTGAAGGATCTTTTCGGGTTTAGGATATTTTTTCCCTTTCTCGATTTCACTCAAATAAGAAAGAGATAGGTTGGTTTTCTCGGCCAGTTCCTTTAAGGAATAGCCCTTCTGGTGACGGAATTGCTTCAATTTAATTCCCAGAATAAACCGCAGGTTTTCACCAGGTAAGTTCATGACTCCCCTCCTCAGGTGGTTGTGAGTTTTGATACGTTCCTCTCCTTTTTATAGTTAATATAAGTGGAGGTTTGAAATTAAACCAGGCATCCTTCACTAGCTGCGAAAAAATTTTGTTCTTTAGCTAAAGAAGTTTTTTCTCTATAAGCGAAATAATATTTTTAAGCGAAATTTCGCTTGACATCTGAAAAAAAAGTCCCCAAATTAGAAGGGCAGGGTTCAACACGGAGCGTTTCCATAAAAGTTTTTCTACTTTAATTATCTAACCATTTAAAAAACAAGGAGGATTTTCTATGAAGGAGGGTTGGCAGGTTTTAAAAAGTTGGAATAACACGGAGCGCTGGAAGGGAATCGTTCGTTCCTACACCGTCGAAGAGATCCTTAAACTTCGGGGTTCCTTTGAAATCAAATATACCCTTGCCGAATTAGGGGCTAAGCGACTTTGGTATCTTCTCCAAACCGAAGCGTATGTACCGGCCTTGGGAGCTTTAACCGGTAACCAGGCCGTGCAACAGGTAAAAGCCGGATTAAAGGCTATTTATGTGAGCGGATGGCAGGTGGCTGCCGATGCCAATCTTGCCGGACAAACTTACCCGGATCAAAGCCTATACCCCTCCAATAGCGTCCCGCAACTGGTTAAAAGAATTAACCAGGCCTTATTGCGGGCCGATCAAATCCATCACGCCGAAGGAAAAAAGGAAATTTACTGGTTGGCCCCTATCGTAGCCGATGCAGAAGCCGGATTTGGAGGCCTTTTAAATGTTTATGAGTTAATGAAGGCAATGATTGAAGCAGGAGCAGCAGGGGTTCATTTTGAAGATCAACTGGCTTCCGAAAAAAAATGCGGCCATATGGGAGGAAAGGTCCTGGTTCCCGTCAGTCAATTTATCCGTACCCTGTTAGCCGCCCGACTGGCAGCCGACGTCATGGATGTACCAACGATTCTTATAGCCCGAACAGATGCCCAGAGTGCCCGACTAATTACCAGTGATATTGATCCCAGAGACCATGGATTCTTAACCGGAGAGCGTACCCCGGAGGGTTTTTTTAAATTCCGTGGGGGACTCGATGCAGCCATTACGAGAGGCCTGGCCTATGCTCCCTATGCTGATATGATCTGGTGTGAAACATCTACACCGGATCTGGAAGAGGCCAAAACCTTTGCAGAGGCCATCCATGGTGAGTTTCCAGAAAAACTCCTGGCCTATAATTGCTCCCCCTCTTTCAATTGGGCGAGAAAGTTAGACGCTCATACCCTCGCGAAATTCCAGAAAGAGCTTGGAGCCATGGGATACAAGTTCCAGTTTATTACCCTGGCCGGATTCCATGCCCTCAACTATAGCATGTTCACCCTTGCCCTGGATTACAAAAAACGAGGCATGCTGGCCTACTCCGATTTACAACAGGCCGAATTCGACAGTGAAATCCATGGCTATACGGCAACCAAACATCAGCGGGAAGTCGGGACCGGTTACTTTGACCTTATTACCCAGATTATTTCTCAGGGTACCGCCTCCACGCAAGCCCTGGTTGGCTCAACGGAGATGGAACAGTTTCATTAATTTTCTGTATTTAATCCTAAAGTATGGGGGTATGGGAGTGTGGGGGTATGGGGGGATGGAAGTATATTCTTCCCCACCCCCATACTTCCACACCTCGACACTCCCACACTCCCATACCCCCACACTCCCACTTGATAAGTTGAATCTCCTTGACCAAATAAAAAAAAAGAATATCATGGAACTATGGACCTGTTTCACCAGGAGTATGAAAAAAATTTAAAAAGCTTAGCGCCTCTGGCAGATCGGGTGAGACCGAGATCTTTTGAAGAATTTGTAGGTCAGGAACATCTTATTGCTCCGGGTAAACCTCTACGCCAGGCCATTGAAAGTGACCATCTCCATTCCATGATATTCTGGGGTCCTCCCGGATCGGGTAAGACCACGCTGGCCAGAATTATTGCAGGCAAAACCCGGGCCCATTTTGTCTTCTTCCGTGCGGTAACCTCCGGGATTCCAGAACTTCGGCAAGTAATCCAAGAGGCCCAGGATCAGTTGAAATTTCATAAAAAACGAACGATTTTATTTGTCGATGAGATTCACCGTCTTAATAAAACCCAGCAGGACGCCTTCTTACCCCATGTAGAAGAAGGTTCTTTCATATTAATCGGAGCGACCACGGAGAATCCATCCTTTGAAGTAATTAAAGCCCTGCTATCTAGATGTCAGATATATATTCTGAACCCTCTCTCAGAGGAAAATATTCGCACTATTCTGGAACGGGCGCTTAGAGACCCACACCGGGGATTGGGGAAATACCCGGTTCAATTAGAAGAATCGGCTTTAAACTGGATAGCCCATATGGCTAACGGGGATGCTCGAATTGCCTTAAATAATTTAGAAGCGGCCGTTTTAAATACCGAACCAAATCCTGAAGGTATTCGGGTCCTGACTTTGAATAGGCTAGAAGAGGTTTTAGGACATAAAGCCCTGGTTTATGATAAGAGTGGTGAAGAGCACTACAATGTTATTTCGGCTTTTATTAAAAGCCTTCGGGGGAGTGACCCGGATGCGGCCATCTATTACCTGGCTCGTATGCTGGCAGCGGGAGAAGATCCCCTTTTTATTGCCCGCCGTATGGTTATTCTGGCCTCAGAAGATATCGGTAACGCGGACCCTCAAGCTTTGTTGATAGCCGTGGCCGCTATGGAGGCCGTTCAGTTTGTAGGCCTTCCGGAGGCTCAGCTTAATTTAGCCCAGGCAGCTACTTACCTGGCTACGGCACCGAAAAGTAATGCCTCCTATAGGGCTCTTAAAGAAGCCCAGGCCGATGTAAAACGAACAGGGGCCCTCCCGGTCCCACTTCATCTTCGTAATGCACCAACTCCTTTGATGAAGGATTTGGGTTATGGGAAAGACTATCTCTATGCCCACGATTTCCAGGGAAACTACGTGGAACAACAATACTTACCAGAAGAGCTTAAAGACCGTAGATATTATCATCCCTCAGAGAATGGTTATGAACAAAAGATCCAAGAGCAGTTGAACCGATTGCGGAAAGTTAATTAAAGCCCACAGAGTAAGAAACCCATTTTCTCCGATCTCGTCTACTTTCTATTCGATTCGATCAACGAAAATGGGTTTCTGAAGGAACTTTCGAACCAAGAGGAGAGTACCATGGCAAAACTTGACCTGGATGCCTTACGAGCACAGTACTACAATGGGACTATCGTGCATATTCGAGAAGAACATCCAGAGCTTTGGGTCATTCGGATCAGGCCGGATAAAGGTGTTTTACATTTTAAACCAGGGCAGTATACCACCTTGGGACTGGGTTACTGGGAACCGAGACGAGAGGGAACTCAAAAAGAAATCTTAAAACCGGGAATGGAGTCGAAGCTGATCCGGCGTGCCCTCTCCTTTTCACATCCTGTCGTGGATGAATCCGGTGAAAATTTGATAGAGCCCGAAAAGGTTAACTTCAATGAATTCTATGTGGTTCTTGTCAAAGAGAGACCGGGCAGCGAGGAAGCCCCTGCTTTGACCCCTCGCCTTTTTCTCTTAAAGCCGGGAGATCGCCTCTTTATAGGCGATAAGGTAACGGGAAACTACGTATTAGATCCCATAAAGGAGGAAGATGATGTGATTTTTGGAGCTACCGGCACCGGAGAGGCTCCCCATAACCCCATGATTTGGGAGCTCCTGAGAAGAGGGCATAAGGGCACCATCACTTCTATCGTCTGTAATCGTTATGAAAGGGATCACGCCTACAAAGCCATTCATGAGAAATTGGCTCAAAAATACAAAAATTATCACTATATTACTTTAACGACCCGGGAACCCAAAAACAAAGGCAAGAAAGTTTATATTCAAGATTTTATAGATTCCGGTGAATTGGAAGAACATCTCGGTAAACCTCTGGATCCTCAAAGAACCCACGTTTTTCTTTGTGGGAATCCGGCTATGATCGGAATTCCTAAATATGAAAATGGGAAAAAAATCTATCCGGAGCCTCGAGGCGTTATCGAAGTCCTTGAGAAGCGAGGATTCCAGGCCGATTATAAAAAGGTGAAGGGGAACATTCACTTTGAAGAATACTGGTGAAAAAGGGAGGTATCCACCTCCCCTTCTTTTTTATCTTTCCTTATTCTAGAAAACCTGCATCCGTTTCACCAGGGCTTCCAACTCTTGCTTCATCACATCCTTAGCCAGCTTGATTTGCTGACCGTGACCCGGCAGTACCCACTCAAAAGTAAAATTTTGTAATTTTGCCATGGACTTGGTCTGTTCGGTCCAGGAATACCAGCAGACTCCTTTAGAAGCATGTAACCGTTGGGAGTTTCGACTCCACCAGAGATGGTCCCCGGTGAATAAAAACCGATTCTTATACAACATCACAGAATGACCCCGGGTATGACCTGGGGTTGGAATGATCCAAAACTCTGGAGAAAATTCTATCGCTTCATAGCCTTCGATGATGATCTCGGCATCCGGCTGTGCAGATAAATCCGCCCGGTGGATAATCCGACGGCTATTGAATTTTTTAGCATATCGGTCTGCTTCGGCGACATCATCCCGGTGGGTCAAAAAAATATACTTGATTCCACCCAACGCTTCGAATTTCTTGATCAAATGGGGAAGATACTTGGGAGAGTCTATCAGCCAGTTTCCTTGAGAATGCTGGACAAAATAACTGTTCCCTCCATAGGATTTCGGAGAGTTAAATCCGGTATAATAAACTCCGTCTTCCAGGGGAAGGGGAAAATCCTCTCTGACTTCTCGGGTATGGATTTCGTGGAGAGTTCCAATGGAGCCTGTCGGACAGGCGAGTAAGGCCCGGATAGCCTTTCGTCTTGCTGCTTCTGTCTCCGGCTGCGCATAAACCACCGAGTAATCTCCCGAATCCTCAAAGGTTTCAGGAGCTAACTGTCGGCAGGTATCGCAATCAATACAGGTAGAGTCTACAAAAAATTCACCGGGTACATTCCCGGGTAGTCGCTTTTTTATATCTGCCATACTTATAAGGTAGGAGGTTGGGAACTTTCTGACAAGTTATTTGATTCCTGGACCCAGGGATTAAGGTACCGGCCTGTATTTTCTTTCTTAAATCTTCTTCGCGATAAATCTTCCTCCTCCCAGTTTTCCTTCTTTAAATAAAGATACAAAGAGGTTATAAGTTTCATCCCATTTTCGGTAATGTTCCTCTCCGAACTTTTGGATGGTTTTATCTTTCAGGTTCCGATACATTTCCAGCCGATTTTGCAGGAGGTTCGTCCAGAGCTGGCTGAGGTTTTCCTTTTCCAGGATCAAGAATTTATTTTTTTCCAGGAGTTGTGCGTATCCTTCCAGGGTTTCCAGGTAGGGAAAGGGCATTTGCTGTTGAAGTTTTTCCAACTCAGATTCATACCGGGAACTTACCTGTAAAATGTCTGTAAAGGCAATCGTACCCCCTTTCTTTAAAACCCGTGCGCATTCTTGGATTAATTTGGGCTTATTGGGAACATGGAACCAGGCTTCCTGACCGATGACTACATGGAAAGTATCCTCTGGAAACGGCATTTCCAGGGCGTTTCCTAATCTAAATTCAACCAGATGATCTAATTTAACGAGTTTTGTTAATCGAATAGCTCCCTGGTAACGACTTTCGGTAAGGTCTAAACCGACCACGCGACATCCATATCGATGAGCCAGATACCGTGCAGGACCACCCATACCGCTGCAAACATCCAGAACATAGCTGGATGAGTGGATACCGGCCTTCTGAGCCAGAATATCTACGGCTTCCACGCCACCATAATGGTCCTGATCATAGTCCTTCAGCGTCTCTTCGGTTAAGTTATCCAGGTTAATCCCTTTTTCCTGCAGGGTTTGGAGGATCTGGTCTTCATTGATGGGATGGGTATGATAGAATTGAATAACCGAATCCATTCCTGATTTTTCAAAATCCCAGGCATTTAGCCACTTCCTTTTCATCGGGTGGGACGGTAATAGGTTCGGGTGCCATTTGGATGGCCCTATCCGGGTCCTTGAGGCCGTGTCCGGTTAAAATACAGACAATAACATCACCTTTTTTGAACTTTCCTTGTTTGCTAAATTTAATAACTCCGGCGACCGATGCGGCGGAGGCAGGTTCTACAAAAATCCCCTCCCTCTGGGCCAGGAGTTTATAGGCCTGGAGTATTTCCTCGTCGCTGACCATATCGATAGTCCCCTGAGATTCTCGAACGGCATTCTCGGCTTTTTTCCAGCTTGCGGGATTCCCTATTTTTATAGCAGTTGCAATGGTATGGGGATCCTCGATTACATGGCCTCTCACGATAGGAGCCGCCCCTTCGGCTTGAAATCCAATCATACGGGGAGTTTCCGAAATCAGGTTCTGGGCCTTGTACTCCTTGTACCCTTGCCAGTAGGCGGTAATATTCCCGGCATTGCCTACCGGTATAGCCTGATAATCCGGAGCCCTTCCACCCAGCTGTTCACAGATCTCAAAGGCACCGGTTTTCTGTCCTTCAAGTCGCAGGGGGTTAATGGAATTCACCAGGTTGACCGGATAATTTTCGGCAATATACCGGACCATACTCAGGGCCTGATCAAAGTTTCCGTCTACGGCCAGAACCTTAGCCCCATGCATCATGGCCTGGGAAAGTTTGCCCAGAGCGATGGCTCCCTTGGGAATGAGTACATAGGCCGGGATCCCGGCCCGTGCAGCATAGGCCGCAGCCGAAGCAGAGGTATTACCGGTCGAAGCACAGATCACCGCTCGGGCCCCTTCTTCTCTTGCTTTACTGATCGCTACGGTCATACCTCGATCTTTAAAGGATCCGGTAGGATTAAGCCCCTCATACTTCAGATAAACTTCTATGTCTTGACCGAAAACGTCCTTGAGATTCTCCGCCCGGATCAAGGGAGTATTCCCTTCCAGAAGGGTTATAATAGGGGTTTTATCGGTAATCGGTAAAAACTCTCGGTATTTATGGATGATACCTTTCCAGGCCATATCCCTGATGGAGACCGGAAACTTCTTATCAACCTCTAATTTCCAGTCCCCGTCTCATCCTCTTGTTCAACACGAATTAAAACGGTTTTCCCCCTAACAACCGGGAGATTATCAATCTCCGATAAAGCTTTTTTTACATCTCGCTCAAAAGCCGTATGGGTCAGTATAACCACCGGGACACTGTCTACTGGGTGGCGCTCTTTTTGAAGGACCGATGCAATACTGATTCCGTAGTTTCCTAAAACCCCTGAAATCTTGGAGAGAACCCCCGGGCGGTCTACCACAGTGAATCGAAGGTAATAGCGGGACGAAAACTCGTCGGGTTGTCGGATTGGATATTTCATGAATTTACAATCTCCCGTACCCGATTCCCGATCCATCCAAAGTGGAACCCGATTATGAATACCTTTTAGAATATTTCGACCGATTTCGATAATATCTCCTACTACGGCACTGGCGGTTGGCATCATACCGGCCCCCTTTCCGTAAAGCAAGGAAGGCCCCACGGCATCGCCTTTTACATAGATGGCGTTGAAAGCACCCTCTACTTTGGCCAGAGGATTATCGTAGGAAAGCATCGTCGGGTGAACCCGAACTTCCAGGGCATCCTGAACCCTTTTGGCAATGGCCAGTAACTTGATCTTGTAACCAAAGTTTGCGGCATAGTCGATATCCATCGGAGTTATCCCGGAGATTCCCTCTGTATAAATCTGATCCAGCTTAACCTCTACGCCAAAGGCCAGATAAGTTAGAATGGCTATTTTGCTGGCCGCATCAATTCCCTCGATATCCAGCGTAGGGTCTGCTTCCGCCAAACCCATTTCTTGAGCTTTTCTCAAAACCACCTGGAAATCTTCCTTCTTTTCGGTCATCTCGGTAAGAATATAATTCGCTGTTCCGTTTATAATCCCGAAGATTTCTTCAATATGGTTGGCACTGAAACCTTCTCGGAGGGAGCGTATGATCGGGATTCCACCTCCTACACTCGCTTCAAATCCAATATCAACTCCCATTTCTTCCGCCATGCGAAAAATCTCCCCCCCACTTTCGGCAAGGAGGGCTTTGTTGGCAGTCACGATATGTTTACCTGCTTTCACGGCAGAGAGGATAAAACTTTTAGCCGGTTCATAGCCACCTATGAGTTCGATCACGATCTGTATCTCCGGGTCCTCCAGGATATCCCGAACATTTTGGGTTAAAAGGGAAGGATCTACTTTAACCCGTCGAGGGGCTGAAAGATCACGCACGGCAATTTTACCCAGCTTAATCCTGGCCCCAAGCCGACAGGCTATAAGATCGCTATTCTCCTGTAAAACCTTAACCACTCCGGCACCTACGGTTCCCAGACCGATTAATCCAACTTTAATCTCTCTCATGTTTCAATTGGGGGAACAAGGAACTTACCCTGCAGGTAGCGAAGGCTTAAAGCACCTATCATAACAGCAAACCAGAGTGTACATATCCTCAAAATCAAAGTGGCAACCACGGCAATGGATTTGGGTATTTTAGCAACCAAAATCAGCAAACCTGCCATACTTCCTTCAGTTACCCCAATCCCTCCAGGTAACATAGTTACAGCTCCTGCTATAATTGAAAAGGCGTAGATAAAGATCGACTGCTTCAAGGGTAAAGGAAAAGAAAATCCTTTTAAAATTAAAGAAAACCCTATACTTTCTGACAGCCAGGCTAAAAGGCTCAAAGGAATTGCAATTAAAAGAGGCTTAAGAGTTACCAGTTGGTACATCCTTTGGTAGGAATTATAGACCTTCTGGGTATGCTTAGAGAAAAATGGAATCTTATCAAAGAGCCGGATCATCCGCATAGATAAGGCTCGAGAGCTAATTATCATAACCGACCCAAAGATTACAAGGGCCGAACTGAGGAGTAAGGAGCCTCCGTAATGAAATGTAAATACCCCAAAGGTGGAAAGAAGCACAAGGGCGATAAGATCGGTAAGCCTTTCGGCAAGAACAACAGGTGCCGAGGAACTGATTGGAATCCGCCGGACTTCTTTAAGCAGGTAGGATTTCAGAACCTCCCCGAATTTACCCGGCGTAATTGACATGACTAATCCGGATAGAAAAATCATTAAACTTTCCTTTTTGGAAAGATCTATTTGAATCAACTTTAGATAATAATCCCATTTTATGAACCGAATGAGGTAATTGGAAGAAGCCAGGATCATAATGGCCGGAAGATAAATCCAGTTAAACTGGGGGATTGCCAGCTTAATCTGACCCAGATCGGCGTATAAGGATAAGATGAGGAAAACACAGGCCCCGAATACAATTGAAGTAATGATTTTTTCTTTAAGTTTTTCAATCATGAAGGCTTGAGAAATTTGTTCGAACTTATCGAAAACCTAGATCCGTGATGATCAAAGAACTCTGTTCTCTTGCTTTTTTCCTCTCTTCATAATATTTTTCTATACCCTCTTCCGTTAGCTCACCGGCTTCGGCTTCTTTGAGAAAAGTTATGTTTCTGTGGACTAATTCGACGATGAGGGGATGATTCTTAACCGGAACTCTGCTTTGAGGATCAAGCGCCAGGGCTGCAGCCAGGGCTTTTTTAGCTTCCTCGATTTCCCCCTTTGTAAAGAGAATATACGCCGTCTTTTCCAATCTCTCTTTGTAAAGGAGCTTGTGTTTCTCATCAAACAATGCCGAAAGTGCCTGATCGAAGATGGCTTCCTCTCGTTCTTTTATAAATTGGGGGCTTAGCTCTAAAACCGTTTCTTCTTGTTTTTTCAATTCGTCTACATAACTTTTGATCTTCTCTATATCAAAAATCCAACTCTCCAGGAGAGGATGTGAAATAAGTTCCGCAGAGCCACGCAACAGGTGAGGTTGAGATTTAATTTTTTCCGCATCGAGTTTTTGATAAATAGGAGGAGGTACCGTGAGATCTGCAGATTCCAGGAAGAGCTCTTTAACCGAAAGATAAGCCGGGGATATTTCGGTACCCAGAGTTTGATTAAGTTTCTCCGCTTCCGCTATAAGGCGCATGCCATAATTATAATCTATTTCCACCAGAGTGAGGTTCGGCGCACCTTCTTGCCGCATCCTTTCTATCATTCCCTCTATTAATCGAGCAAAACTTTTCTTGGTGAGTCCCCGCATCGCATGACACTCTTTGAGACCTTCTTCTTCGTTGATTACGCTCTGTAAGAGATGTAAATCCCCGGCAAACATCTCCCGGGCCACAATGATAAGCTGGGAACCGCTTCCATCCACGTTACTCATCAGGGCTTGATAAGGTTTGTGCTTAACCTTTCGCTCCCGGCTCTTGGCCACTTCCGGGTCTAGAGGTCTTTTCACGGCTAATCCGGCAGATTGAAGTCGGTATAAATTGGTACGGGCAGATTTTCGAACTTTTTTATCGGGGTGGGTTTCCGCAATTTGTGTAAGAATATCCACAGATTTTTGGGATTGAAGAGAGCCCAGGTATTTTAAAGCTTTTTGAGAGAGTAGGATATGGGAGCTTCGTCCCAGAAGACCCAGAAAGGGTAAAGCCCTTTCCTCTAATTCCGTCACTAATCCCTTGATCCAGTTATCCAGAGTGGTATCATCTAAATTTTCGAGAAATTTTATATATCCGGACAGTTTTTCTTCATCAATATCGGTTATTTTCATCAACTCTTTGGTTATTTGCTTTTTTAATTCTTGCAATCCGAGTTCTAACGACGTTGTCTCCCGTACGGAACTTACTTCCTTCAAGGTATCTTCATTTTTAGACATGAAAAACTCTCCTTTTTTCAAACTTTAGTCGAATCGACCATGAAAATCTTTATTGATTAAACTAGGTTATCTAAATTTCCGGTGTCAAGGGATTAGTTATTTTATTGTCACGGGAGGGACTTAAGGTCAGAGTATATGGACTTCTAACCCCGGATTCCTGGATCGTTGCGATAAATTCAACGACATCCCGGAGAATTCGTTTTAAGAAGAAGTAACTGCTATAATGTGCGCAGGGGTACCATTTGATAGGGGGTTTTCCCAGGGCCTCCCAGAGTTCCAGGGTATAGGAGACCGGTATAATCTCATCGAATTGCCCGTTAATCATGAGGAGATTTTTGACCCGGTTCTTAGGGGCTAAGTTTGTGGGATTTGTAGCCAGCCAGATAAGCTCAAGTTGTTCCAATGTAATTCCGGCCCGTTCTATATCTTCACGCACATACTGGGTCATTTGTCCCTCCCAGACGATTTTTGCACTATTTCCACCGGCCAGTAAAGTAATTCCCGCATCAAAGGGCTCTACCGCCATGGCCAGATGGGCAATGATTCCACCTAAACTCATACCGAAAATACCTATCCGGTGAAATTTTTGTCTTAACCAGGGGATAATGGCCTGAACCTCGGCAATGGTTTGTTGAAAGGATTCGGCCGTTCGAACTACATCCCCACTGATCATATATTCCCCACTCCAACTTCCGGCAGGAGCTCGCTCCTGATGATAGGGCATGGTAAGTAACAGGGAGGAAATCCCATGCCTGGCAAGGGTAAGGCACATTTTCTTTTCTATTCTGAAATGGGGTCGTCCCCATCCATGGAGTACAATTAAAACCCAATCGGCTGTACCGGGTCTGTCGACCGTGGTATAAATTCCATAAACGGTATTATTTTCTAAATAGGGTGTTTGATAAGGGCTCTGAAAGGTAAGATACGAGCGCTTAAATCCTCTTATGAACTCTGTTCTTAAAATTCTCACCTGATTAATCGGAGGGGGTTTACGGTAAAATAATTCAGGATGCTCCAGGTATTCTCGGCGGGTTAAATGAGAATAATCCCTTGTATAGGGTTGGTGGCGAATAGAGCTTCGTTTTTTTGAGGATAGAGTCAGTTTGATCCGGTCTATAGATCGGGTCAGAATTTTTAATAAAACAGGAGTCATGCGTCGTTTTGTTTAATCCAATACGCGTAGCGGGCTCTATAAAACTCCGTACATCTGGAACATATCCCTTTTTCTTCAATCCAATCAGGATGATCTTTGTTAATCACGCGAATTAACCAACGTTCCAACTTCGGTAAAACTATTTCACAGTTGCGACCCATCTCTCGCTTGCAGATAGGACATGTTAACTCCAGGGCTTTAAATTTCATATTCAGAGTACCGCTTTATGAAGCCGGGAGGTTGTTTTAGAATTTTTTATAATAAAAAAATAAATAAAGAAAAAGCCAGGACAATCGGGCCTGTCTACCCTGTGGATTCTAATAGGTAAACTAGGTTATGTCAAGGGAAATTGTCGGAGTTAGTATCCGTATCAATTTAGTAGGTGGAAAAAGAAACACCTCCTGGCCCTCCCCCTCCAGGGGGGATTGACGTGGGGTGACCACTGCTGAAGTCCCCCCTGGAGGGGGGGCCAGGAGGTGTTCAGACAGAAAAAAGTGGCCCCTACTAAATGGTTACAGTTACTTGGAGTTATGGCTCTATTCTTAGAAAGATATTGGGGGGAGGCGGGAGCATAGGCGCTAGAATAAGCGTAAGATATCTGAGGAGGGTCTCCTTAATGTCAAACGAGACGTTTACCCTGCTAACCTTCCCTCGCTTTGCAGGGGAAGGAACTTTGAAACGAACTTTCTTCCCCTATGAAACGGGGGAGGGGACCGGGTGGAGGCGCCTTAACCTGGCGCCTGTGCCCGATTCCTTTCTTCCCTCCCAGGGAAGTTCGGAGGGATTAGGTCCACAAAACCTACCCTTAAAACAAAGGGTAGGAGGAACTAAAGGGTATGATGAACTCTTTGAGGAGATGTTTTATTTAATAACTCCAGGAAACTTAACCTATCAGGCTCTGAACCGTTTCTAACAGATTGGATTGATCGAAGGCCCCTTTAATAATATAAGCGTCGGCCCCAACCTGAATCCCTTTTCTTTTGTCTTCTTCTTTTTCTCGGGAGGTTACGATGATAATGGGGGTATTTTTATATTGATTATCTTTTCTTAATTTTTCGGTTAACGAAAATCCGTCGAGATTTGGCATCTCAATATCGGTAATGATAAGATCATATTTAAACTTTTGGGCTTTTTCAAGTGCTTCCAACCCGTCATCCGCCAAAGTAACTCTATATCCGTAGGCTTCCAGGATGCTTTTCTCTATTTCCCGAGTGTTAATAGAATCATCGACCACCAGGATGTTTATTACCCGCTTTTCTTCCTCTGGAGTTTTTTTCCGGTCACGTTTTAGACCTTTCATTTCCTTCGCTGCCTCTAATATCGTGGCAACATTTAATACATTAACTGTCTCGTTATTGCCGGTTATAATAACCCCAGACACCCATCGATTATTTTTCATGTGAGGGGGTAAGGATTTTATGACCATATCTTCTTCATCTAGTAGCGAATCGATGATCAATCCTAGTTGCTCGTTCTCCCTATGAACGATTACAATCAATAAATTCTCTGTATCTATTTCCTCTGGGGCTTTACTCACCGGAAGATTTAGAAGCATATTCAATTCCATGACGGGAATAAGTTGCTCATGGAGTCGGATAGCCTGTTTATCTAAGATCTCGATCATTTCTGTTTTAGGAACCCTCAGGATCTCTCGAACCGAACTGGTCGGAATAGCAAAGATCTTATCCGAAGTGCGGATGAGTAAAACATGGGTAATAGCCAGGATGAGTGGAAGCCGAATATAAAAGGTAGTACCGCGTCCTTCCTTTGTTATAATGCGAATAGTACCTTTTAAGTCTTCGACGATATTTTTCTTTACCACATCCATACCTACCCCCCTACCGGATACATCTGTAATAAGGGTACTGGTACTAAAACCTGAGTAGAAGATCAGATCGATAAGTTCGGATTCAGACAGGGTGTTCAGTGTAGCTTCGTCAAATAAATTTTTACGCAGGGCCTTTTCTTTTATTTTTTGTAAAGAAATACCGCTTCCATCATCGCTTAGTTCAATTAATACACTTCCTCCTTCATAATGGGCAGAGATCATGAGGGTACCTGTTTCCGGTTTGCCAAGCTTTCGCCGATCTTCGGGTTTTTCTATCCCGTGATCGATGGCGTTTCGAATCATATGGAGAAAAGGATCTCCAAGTTTTTCTATGATTTTTTTGTCCAGTTCCGTTTCCCCTCCTTGAATAATCAGATTAACCTCCTTTCCCAGGGATCTTGAAATATCTCGGACCACCCGGGGAAATGAATCAAAAATAGTGGAAAGGGGGAGCATCCTCATTCTAAGCGCTTTTTCCTGTAAATCCGCGGTTAATAACTCTTGAAGGTTGGTATCATCTCGAATATTTAAAACCAGTTGGGTCAGTTTTTGATAAATAGTCTGGGCAGTTTGATTTATCTCCTCATTCAAGGCAGGCTTAAAACCTGCTTCTGCAGAGCTACTTTTGATTTCAAGCTGAGAGAGTAGTTCCAGGTTTTTCTTTGCCAGCCTTTGTATCTCTCGGATGTCGGTTAATCTTTGTTTTAGCCGGCTCTGGTTAAAGACCATTTCTCCCATGAGTTTTATCAGTTCATCCAATCTGGCTGCCGGGATCCGAATCGTCTCATCGACTTTTGACTTTGTACCTTTCTTTATAAGTTTGGCTATATCTGGAATTTGAGGTTCCTCTTTTGAATCCAAGATCTCAGACTTAGAGTCTAACAGAGGTTTTGAGGATTCTTCTTTAAAGATCTTCTCCTTTTCTCCTGTCTCTTCCTTTTTCTTTTCAAGGGCTTCTTCTACTTTCTCCCTTTCTCCTTTTTCCACTTCAATGTCGGTCTTTTTTGCCTCCTCAGTTTTTGTTTCTTGGATTTCTACTTCCAGCCCCTGGGAAACCTTTTCCAACGCTTCACAAATTTGGCGGTGATGTGCTGTAATTTCCTGTCCGGTAACGATTTTGTCCACCAGATCGGAAATGGTATCAACAGCTTTAAAAAATAAATCTAAAAGCTTTTTTGAAAGCTGGATCTTTTTCTCCCTTAAAGCAACCAGTGCATCTTCTAACTTATGGGCAACTTCGTTGATGGCGTTTAATTTTAACATCTTGGAGGAACCTTTGATGGTATGGGCTGAACGAAAAATGGCATTCACCGCCTCTGAATCTTCTGGATTTTTCTCCAAATTGAGGAGACTTTCGTTGAGTTTTTGAATGTGTTCCCTGGCCTCTTCTACAAACCTGGCCCTAAATTTTGCCTGATCAATGGGCATGGTTTTCCTCCAGACGTTCCTGCAATTTATTTCGGTTATGATGACAAAGATGTACGATTTGTTTTGCCGAAAACGAAAGAGGGAAAAAAGTAAGACCATGTTCTAAGAGGTTCCCTTTTTGTAATAGTTTTATTACAATTCCGTACTCCTTATAAGCCTGATCCAATTTACCCTGGGAATGATAAATCTCTGCGAGATAAAAATGGGCCAGCCAGCAGGTAGGTTGAATATACAAAGCCTCCTTGAACCTTTTTTTAGCCTCTTCATCGTTACTCTGAATTTTAGCTATAATTCCTAGGAGGAGATAGCTTTCCAGGTACCAGGGATCTATTTCAAGGGTTTTCAGGCAGGTTACTGTGGCCTCGTCCATTTGCTGAAGATTGATTAAAATACTGGCTTTTAAAGTGTTTGCCTTGGCAAGGGTTGTATCCCGGGGCATCAGGGTTTGTTCCGCCTTTGCCTCTAGCCGAGAGGTCTGCTCTTCCAGAAACTTATTGATGGTATCTAAAGCTTCCTGGTATTGTTTGTTTTTAGCCAGGAATAAGGCCGTATCAAAAAGCACATGGGAGTTTTTTCTTTTTTCAAAGGGGACGGATTTCTGAGTAGATTTTTGGGAAAGGGTGGAAGCGTTATCTGGTTTTTCCGGTTTCGGAATACCTTTTAGAGGATCAAGGGGGGACTTTAGGGATGAGGGCATCGAGATTTCGGGAATAGTCGGAGGGGATTTTCTTCTTTCATCAACCTGGAGAATAATTTTTTTCTGATATAAAAATGCCCCGTTTATTTCAATTAAAGAAAGAATTCCTATATTGTGAAGGAAAGTTTCTGTTGAGCTGGTGAAAAGGTAACCTCCCTCTGTTAAGATCTCAGCCAACTTTTGAAATATCTTCTTTTGGGCTATGGACTCAAAATAAATGGCCACATTTCGATAGAAAATAATATCCATTTCCACTATTCCATGTAAATAGAAATCGCTTAAAAGATTGGTAGCCTGGAAATGGACCTTTTCTTTGACAGATTCCAGGATCTGATATCGGTGGTCCCCGATCTTTCTAAAATACTTTTTCTTTAACTCTTCATTAAAATTATTAAAATTTCGAAAGGAGCTCAGGCTATAAACCCCTTCCTTTGCGATACAAACAGCCTCCCGGTCGATATCTAAGGCTATTATAGAAAAGAGATCCCGGGTTAATTCTCCATACTTTTCCATAAGAGTTATCGCAATGGAATAGGGTTCTTCTCCCGTTGAACATCCGGCGCTTAAAATCCTTATTTTCGTTCTGGATTTTTTCTTTTCAAGAAGTTCAGGAATTAACTGTTCGGAAAGTATTTTAAGGTGGATAGGTTCCCGGAAAAAATAAGTTTCATTGATCATCAAGAGATTTACCAGTTGAAGAAATTCGTCTTTGTTTTGAAGGAGGCAGTTGAAGTAGTCAGTTGAGGATTTCAATCCCATCTGTGACATTCTGGTGTGTATGGCTAATTCCAGGGTCCCCAACTTTTCATTTTCAAGGAGAAGGCCGCAGTGTTCTTTAATGAGGGTTTTAAAGCAGGTTAGATCCATGTAGATTTTACGCTTTACGTTCCACTCCCACTCCTAAAGTGAGACGTACAAGTTCTGTTGCTATTTCATGGAGAGGGAGTACTTTATCAACACAACCACTCTCAATGGCCATTTTAGGCATTCCAAAAATGAGTGAAGATTTCTCATCCTGAGCCAGGGTAATTCCGCCGACCCCTTTGATTTTTTTCATTCCCAATACCCCATCATCTCCCATACCAGTTAGTATAACACCAATACTGTCTGTACCATAAGTACTGGCTACGGAGGCTAAAAGCAGGTCGCAGGAGGGATGATAAATATCTCCGGGCTGCCTTTCTATTAAAATAATTCTCCCACTCTGGCTGATTTTCATATGTCGTTCTGAAGGGGAAAGATAGACAGTTCCTGACGTGATTATTTCACGGTCTATACCTTCTTTAACGGTCAGTTTTGAAATGCTGTTTAACCATCCGGCCAGACCCGGAATAAAACCGTCCCCCATGTGTTGGGCGATAACAATGGGGCAGGGAAAATCTTCTGGCAATTCAGATAAAAGGACGGCCAGGGCTTTAGGTCCTCCTGTTGAAGCAGCGATGGCGATCACTTGCTTTCTGGAGTCTGATCCTGATTTTCTGTCTTCAATCATTAATCTTCCGGTCATTTTCCTTTCGGTATATTTTCCGGCTGGATGGGTAATAACTTTGACTTTAGATAGAAGCTTAACTCTCTGGATAAGTTCTCCAGCATTTTCTAATCGAATATCCGACTTCTCCAGAAGATCTAAAGCCCCTTTGGAGATAGCAGCATAAGCCATACGAACATTCCCTCGGGTTGTAACAATCAGTATCGGAACGGCTTTAGATGCCATAATACGTTCTGTAGCTTCCAGACCATTCATTTCCGGCATTTCGATGTCCATGATGACCACATCGGGTTGAAGCTTTTGAACCTTCTTCAAAGCATCCTGACCATTTATAGCCTCACCAATAACTTTGATCTTATCGTCTGTAGACAAAATATCTATAAGGAGTTTCCTGACCAGGGAGTTATTATCGGCTACTAACACTTTGATTTGAGGATCGTGTTGAGTCTTAATTTTCATACTCTTTATCCTCTTTGTTGACAAACAGCTTATAAAAATCAACGAGTAGAATCATCTTCTCATCTTTTAAAGCTATCCCCCAAATAGCTGCCGGCCTATTAAGAGCTTCAAGTAAAGAAGGAAGGGGATGAATATCGTCCAGGGTAATGGAAAGAATATCTTCTGGCTGATCTATAATGATACCGAGCGTGGTCTCCTGATCTCTTAAGATAAGAAGCCGGGGGGACTTGTAGACCACAGGACCTTGTCGAAAAGGGATTTTCTCATGAAACCAGGAAGCTCCATACTTTGCTCCTTTCATCTGTCCTAAATCGATAAGTTCATAAATCTCCGAAACCTGTTCGATATCCACACCAAACTTTATTCCTATGATGTCAAAAATTAAAAGCTGGATTTCTTTAAAATTCTTGTTTCCCTGTTCCGAGAAATCGATCATGAGGTTAATTTCTCAAATATTTTTCCAACACTCAAGAAAACAGTCGTTCTATCCCGATAGATTGTTTGTCCTATGGCAAATTCTCGAATAGAGTGGTGGAGGGTTGCAAGGGGAGGTTGAATAGAGCTTTTAGGAATATCCACAACATCTTCAACAGAATCAACTTGAATTCCAGAGCGGATATCCCCCTTTGCAGCGATAATGATCCGACTGGCTGGAGTGATCTTTGAACTTGGAAGTTCCATCAATTTGTGAATATCAAGCACAGACTCAATATCTCCACGAACATTAAGGATTCCAAGGATTACTTCTGGTGAGCCTGGAACATAGGTAATTTTTCCAACCGGTAAGATCTCTTTAACTTCCTCACCTTGAAAAGCATAATAATCTCCCGCTAAAGTAAAAATGACCAGTTTAACTTTTTCTTCCTCTGGATCGAGGATTTTTTCTTGACTCTTTAGTTTTTTTACTTCAGCCAGGATAAAATCACTCTTATTCTTATCAATTTCTGGAGACACGGTTCCCTTCCTTTAGGTTCTTGCCTTTAAAGAACAGGTTTGTTTCCAGTTAATGGTTTATTCCATCAAAAAATTTTCTTGTTGTCAAGGAAATCTAAAAGAACGTTATGGTATCCCTTTAACCTGGAAAGGATTTGGGCTTTAGAGGGTGAAACAAAAATAAGACGATCTCCAGGTATAGTCTGGGAGCAAAGATAAAGATATTTTCATGTTAACTTTGATATCGGTACTTCTTCCCTTACATTTTTATTTTTATTGACATCTCCTCCAGAGGAGAGATAAAATACTCCAGTCCTTATATAGTCTAATGTGATCTAGAATCTAAGGGAGATAAACTTAAGTAACTCTACTTTCCATAGAGCCTCCTATGGTTTCATCGTTCTCCCTTAAACCAGCTTGCTGATAGCTAGAGGATTCCGGAAAGCTTTTCAAGATCATCTCTGGAGTAGCGACTTCGAGGAGGAAAGATTATAATGAGGTATCCTAAATGTTGCCACGGGAATTTTGAGAGAGTTAGGCTCTGGGAAGGTTGTGAAAGCAAGTCAATCCCGATTGATCCCTGGGGTTACAAGGTAAGCCCCAAAGTCAAATTCTGCGGGGCCTATAACCAACTCCTGGCTTCGCTTCCTACTTCAGAATCTCGCGTCACCTCCTTTCTGAACCGGATTCAGGACGGGATATAAAAGGAACCATTCCTCTATTCTTGCCAGAAGTTAGGGAATGTGAAATTTAGAGTAGGCCATTAACCCCTCATATCGATTTTTCCAATATAACTTCATTTAGTTTAGGTTGATGAAGTTGTATGCCAGACTGAGAGGAGAAATTCATGAAAAAAATCTTTTTGATAAGTTTTACTTTTATGATCGCATTTTTCACTCTCTTGAACCGGGTTTATGGGGCTGAGTTAGATCTTTTAAAACCGGGTGTGGTCATCATAGCCCATGATGATTCCTATCCCCCTTATGAATGGGCAGAAAATGGAAAATCTATGGGATTTGATGTGGATTTAGTTAAAGCCGTTATTGAGAGGATGGGGTTAAAGGTTGAATTTAAGCCCGATGCATGGGCTAATGTATTGATATCCGTTAAGGTGGGGAAAGCAGATGCGATACAATCCGCTGAAATCCAGGAAGATCGAAAGAAAAGTTATGATTTTTCAGAAAGTTATGGAAGCTTTGTTTCAGCCTTATTTGTAAAAACAGAAGATAAGAGTATTCAAAGTTTAAAAGATTTAGAGGGAAAGATCATCGCCGGTCAAAGGGACAGTTTTGAAATAAACTATGTTCGTCAGAATTACCCAGGTATTCAGGTTTATCTAACTCAAGACCCTCTGAAGGCTATAGAGAGTGTTCTCCGTGGGAGAGCTGCTGCCTGTGTAGTCGACAAACAGGTGGGCCTGTACCTTATTAAGAAGAATTTTCCAGGTAAACTTAAAAATGTAGGAGAAGAATTTGGCCAAACGCTTCAGGGTTTAGCCGTGTTAAAGGGAACAAAGGCTGAATTTTTAAAGAAATTTAACCAGGCCCTCTCGGAAATAAAAGCAGACGGAACCTACGATCGCATTTATGCTCAATGGTTTAAATAACCTGATTAAATCTTAAAGGCTATTTTCTTGTTAGTTTATGATGGATCGTATCATGCCCTTGGAGATAAAATGAACTCCCTTTTCAGGCAGGTATCGGCTTTGAGTCAATTCAAAGCTGAAAACTTAATTAGGAAGAAATTATGTTCAAATCCATTCAGAGCAGGTTAATTTTTATTGTAGCGCTTATTGTAGCCATTTCTTTAAGCCTTCTAAGTTTTTTTATTTACCATACAGCTTCAGAAGCGGTGGGGCACAGAGTTGAAAAAGAAACCTTAAATCTCGCAAATCAGGTAAGTCAACAGATCTTTAAATCCATCGAAACGAATACTCATATTTTGCGGGGTCTTTCTAAAATGATTCAGACAGTCACCAATGTGGATGATGCTCTAGCCGAGCAACACAAAGTACTCACCGAGTTTGGGCATATTTTTATAGTCGACAAGGAGGGAATACTGACAAACCTGAGTCCTTTTGATTATAAGCTAAGGGGGGCAGATTTGTCTAAAACCGATTATGTTTCCTATGTAAGAAAGGAACAAAAGGCCTTCGTTTCGGAACCTCAAACGGTTTTTTTTGGTTATCAGGCTATTGTAATTGCCGTTCCTATCTTTTTTGATCTGGGTTCAGAAAAGTCGGAGTTTTTTGGACTTCTCTGTGGAACCCTGAAATTAGAAACCCTCTTTGGTCCTGTCGTAAACTTGCATCTCGAGCAAAGTGGTCTTGCCATGGTGCTAGACCCGAATGGGCTTATTTTAGCCCATCCTGATCCTACCTTCGTCATGCAGAAGAAAATCACAGAGCTGGAAACAGGCACTTCTTCTCTAATCGCACTTTGGAAGGCTATTATGGAGAAGAAGGCCGGGGTCTTACGATATACCTATCAAGGACAGACCCAAATAGCCGGATACACGCAGGTCGGAGTTAATAACTGGTCGGTCCTCGTTGCAATTCCCCTCAAGGAAGCTCTGATAGACGTCGATAAACTCAAAACTGAAGCCCTGGTTTTGACCCTGATCTTCCTTGTATTTACTATCCTCTTGGTGTTTTTTGGAGCCCGTTCCATATCCAGACCTATAGTTGCTATGACCCGGGAAGTTCAGGCCTTTGTGGGAAGTACGATCCAGGATATCAATACCCAAAGGGAAGATGAGATCTCCATCCTGGCCGTCTCCATGCAAGCTCTCATGGACCATATCCGAAACATGGCTGCCGTAGCCAATCGAATCTCCCAGGGAGATCTTAGCCTTCAGGTAGAACCCAAATCCAGGCAAGATATTCTGGGTAACGCTTTTGCCCAAATGACCCTTTACCTTAAAGAACTGGCAACAGTGGCCAATAACCTGGCCAGGGGTAACCTTACCCAGACAGTTCATCCCAAATCGGAGAAAGATGTTTTAGGTATTGCTTTTCAAAACATGATTAACGAGCTAAGATCCTTACGGGAGACCTCTGCGGTTTTACAGGACATTGCCGAAGGAGAGGGAGACCTGACCCGGCGACTGGACGTCAATCGAACCGGAGAGATAGGAGAGTTGGCCAGGTGGTTCAATGCTTTTATGGATAAACTTCACGAGATTATAACCCTGGTTGTCAATACCACCCGGGAGGTCAATGTAGCGAGCCGGGAGATTTTGGAGGCGGTAACCCAACAAGCCAGTATTGTATCCCAGCAATCTAGTTCGGTTTCCGAGATTACTTCAACCATGGAAGAGCTGTCGGCCTCTTCTAAATACATAGCAGACCACTCTCAATCGGTTTTGGAAGCCTCAACACGAGCCTTACGAGCTGCAGAGAAGGGGGCAGAGGCTGTCGCGTCAGTGGTAAAGAAGATGGAAGAAATCAATCAGGATAGTCAAAGGAGTATAACCGAGATTGTGGCTTTAGGAAAAAGATCTAAGGAGATTACCCGGGTAATGGAGATCATTAACAACATTGCGGATCAGACCAAATTGATAGCCTTTAATGCGGCCATCGAGGCGGCCAGTGCTGGAGAGTTTGGAAAAAGATTTGGGGTGGTAGCTGCCGAGATAAGGCGCTTGGCAGACAGTGTGATGGAATCTACAGAGGAGATTGAGGGCAGGATTAATGAAATTCAAGAGGCTATTAATCGATTGGTAATCGCATCAGAGAAGAGTTCTAAGGAGATCCAAGAAGGGATGGAAACATCGTTTCAGACGGCTAAGTTACTGGAGGATATACTGGCCGGAGCCCAATCAACTACGGATGCGGCCAAGCAGATTTCATTATCCACACAGCAGCAGAAGACGGCCAGCGATCAGGTAGTGATTGCATTGAAAGAAATAGCGGAAGGGTCGAAGCAAACATCGGTATCGATCAATCAAACAGCCTCGATCAGTCAAAATTTAGCCAATCTATCTGGAAGCCTCCAGAAGTTGGTGGAGAAGTTCAAACTAAGTGGGAGTCGGCAGGATGCGGTGGGAGAACAACGGATCAAGGAAAAACCCTGAGGAAAGCACAGAAGACACAAGCCCAGGTTTCAAAACCTTTGCCTTAAAAACGTCTAAAAATTAGACGTTTTTATAATTAAAATATTATCACTCCCTTTAAGTCTCTGAATAGGGCAGGTAAGACCAGAGGTCTTCTTAAAAACTCTCCTCAAGGTGAGAAAAAGGCTTTGGCAAAAGAATTGCTGTAAATAACAGCTGAGATTTTATTTTGTAGAGCTTATTTCCCGATAAAGCCAAATCACTCGAAAGGGTGAAACGGAAAGCCAGTACCTAACGTGCTCACTGCACCATGGTAGAAGGGTTGCCGAAGGAAATAATCAAGGGATTCCTCCCATTTCTCTTCTCTTTGTTCCTTCTTCTTACTCTTCCCACGAGCTTTCTAATTTTCTCGGGAGCCAGCCTACAAACCAGATATTTCCTTAGAATAATCGATTTAATAGCCTATCAGGATCCCTCATAGCTAAACTTGCAGATTAGGAAATTATCTCAAAAATCGAATTTCCAAGGACAAAAGTAGTTCAAAAGGGATTTCCTCGAAGCTTCTCTACCCTGTTTTTTGAATTTTGAGACGGTTTCTAAGTGAAAAGAGAAGAGGTTCTCGTTTATGAAAATATCGACGAATCACCTGATTGAAGGAAAAAAACAGAGAGATCTAGTTGAAAAAGCCTTGATGGATCATTTTCCGGATATTGTAAGGCCCTTAACCTTTCGGGATATGGAAATTATCAACCAATTTAAAGATGGATCCTTTGGGTTCAGCTTTTTAGGATTAATGCTGTATGCCAATGGCTATAATTTAAGAGGTGAAAGCAGTAGATACCCTCAGGGCCTGCTCTACTATGACGGTGAAAATATTTTTGGACTCGGTTTCTTCAAAAAAACCTTTGAGGAAGAAAAGGGTCATCTTCACATTATCGCTCCACGGGGAAAAACCTGGATTACAGTTGTGAATAATTTTATCAAACAGGTACGTCAAATCCCTGAGATCCCTAAAACATCTATCTATATCCGTCACCTCTCAGAAACAAAATACAGGCAACTGATGGACATCAGGAGTGGTTTCTCGGAAATAAAAGACGACCCATGGCATCCCTTTGCCCACAGTGAAGACGAAACCTACCATCATCGTCTCATCCTTTTAGATGAGGTTATTACGTATGATAATACGGGTAGCTTAGTGATCAAAATGTTAGAAGGCAAAGAGAGTCGGGATTTTAGAAGAAAGGCAAAACTGGCCTATAACCGATTTAAAAATTTTCTCCATCGTAATCACGTGGAGTTTTGTATAGAACCCTACCATCCTGATAAGCAAAAACAGGAGGCCAAAGACCTGATCATAAGGCATTTTAAAACATTAAAAAACGCAGTGGGGTCTTCTCCTGAGGATTATTTTAATTTGATCTACCACTTACCTAGCTTTGATCAAGGAAATAGGGATTTTTTTGCCTACATGGGACATCTTAGAAATGAAAACGACCGTATTCCCATCATGCTGTTTATCGGGGAGAGGGTTAATTCAGACACGGTTGCTTTATATGCCACGTTTGCCCTTAGAGATGATCAGATTATTTCCCACAAATATGATCCTACCGGCTTTACTGCTATTTCACAATATTCTTATTTAAGAATTTTCGATCTTTTGCGTAAAAACGGTATAAGATACGTTGATTTGGGTGGGTCTGAGGTCGAAGATCTGGATAGATTTAAAAGGCAACTTGGAGCGAAAGAAGTAAAGACATATTGGCTTGTGGTAACCTGATGCAAGTTCGTAAAACCTGTGTGGAAGCTACGCAGCAGGTTCCCAATCAAAGTAACTATAAATCCAAGAGATCAACTCGGGGATTGTCAGAACTTAAACCGGAATAACCTGCTTCCCGTGCATCCAATACACCTTTCAGGGTAAGCCCCTGTACCACCAGATGCTCATACCTATCCCTTCGTCCCATTTTTCCTGTTCCCACAAAGGTATCAAGTATGAGGTTTTTTTCCTTGCTTTCTCGGTCAGCAGGGGAGGAACTCCCGGGAGCTTAAACCCTTATTAGAGGTTGAAAAATCAGATGCTTACAGAGGCAGGAGCCGGTATAAAGAGATCCAGTCAAGTATGAACAGGAATTATGCTAAAGAATATGCTAAAGTAGGACTCGTGGGTCAATACCTTTTGGCTGCCCATATAGTCCGGGAGAAATTAATGCCCTTTAAAAGGGAGATTCATTACCTGGTTGATTTTGGCTGTGGAGCTGGAAAGTCGACCAGAGCGGCCTCGAATTGTGTTAACGAGGGAGGTACGGTCGTTGGAGTAGATATATCCGGGGATATGTTAAGGGAAGCCAGAATTTTGAATAAAAACCTGAAAGATCGGCTTCCCCAAGTTAAATTTCATTATAAAAAAATTGTGACTAAAAACGGCATGGAAAAGATACCTTTGGATAATGAAGTTGCCGATGCTGTTATAACGACTCTTGTTTTAGTGGAAATCCAAACCGAAGAACAACTTCAAAACGCTTTTCGTGAGATGGGGAGAATTACAAAACCCGGAGGACATTTTGTTGTTATCAACTCAAGCGATAAACTGACCTGTGAAGATTTTACTGCCTTTACCTATGCACCTTTTCTAGAGAATAGAGCAGAGAAGGATAATATACGAAAGTGTAAGTCGTTGGTTTCCGACCTTATTTGGGAAAGGGAACGCCATTGGTCCCGAGAAATCCTCGTTCAGTTTGCAGAAGAAGCAGGGTTTAAAAACCCCGCGGTGGAATATCCTTTAGCCGATAAAAATATTCCCCCCTTTCCAGATGATCCCTCCCGACCGTGGAAAGATGAGTTAAATTTCTCTCCATTTATTGTATTATATGCCAGGAAGGTTTAAAAGTTTTATTTACCTTACAGGTAGAATGGAACGTTGTTCGTTTTACCTACCCCCACCCTCATTAAGCTACCGTGACCGATTTTGCCAAAGATCTGGGTTTATCGACATTCCTTTTTAGAGCTACAGCCGAGAAATACGCAAATAGCTGGCCTACAACTAATTGCAAGAGTGGGGCTATCAAAGGAGGTGCATCGGGTAAAACGACTTCCTCATCGAAAATAGGATCGCTCTTTCCATGGTGGAATCCCACGATAAAACCTTTCCGGGCTTTGATTTCTTCCACATTGCTCATGGTCTGATGATACAGATCGTCTTCTTCACGGGGAGGTACCAATACCAGGGTATAGGTATCATCATCGATTAAAGCTATCGTTCCATGTTTCATAAAGCCCCCCGGCATTCCCTCGGCGTGTTGATAGGTTACCTCTTTCATTTTTAAGGCAGCTTCCATAGCCACGGCCATGTAAATACCCCTTCCTAAGAACAACCAGTTTTTGATCTGTGCCCGGCGATAGGCAATATTTCGAATATTACCCGTTTTCTCATCTAAAATTTGTCGAATCATCTGAGGGAGGAGTTCTAATTGTTTCATGTATTCCGAAAAGGTTTGCTCTGAGGCACAACCCTTCAAGCGAGCAAGTTCTAAAGCGGTTCTCAGTAAAATAACAATCTGTGCCAGAGCGGCTTTGGTGCTTAAAACGCAAATTTCCGGTCCTGAACCTTGCATAATGGCATGATTAACCTCTCGTGCCACCGAGGAGCCTATAACATTAACAATGGCAGCGGTTTTAGAACCTTTTTTCTTGGCGTACCGTAGGGCCTTTAAGGTGTCATAAGTCTCTCCCGATTGGGAGGCACAAAGAAATAAGGTATTTGGATTTACCTCGGCCACATATTCAAACTCATCGGAACTAACGGCCGGTAAATAGCATCCTGCTATTTTTGAAAAGTAATACTGCCCGGCCAGAGATACATAATAGGTAGTTCCCACGCCGACTAAATAGGTACGCTCACTCTCAAGGATCATCTCGGCCAGTTTTTGAATATCCCGGGTATCTAAATTCAAAACCGTTTTGACCACATCTGGCTGCTCATGGATTTCCTTGAGCATAAAGTGGGGATAGCCTCCTTTCTGGGCTACTTCAGCACTCCAGTTAATGGTCTGAACTTTCCGTTGTATTTGGCTTCCCGTGCTTCCATCCTTAATAGAGTAACTGTTTGCGGTGATAATGGCGTATTCTCCATCCTCTAAAATAACAATGTCTTTGGTAAATTCTACGAAAGCATTAATATCCGACCCCACAAACATGCTATCCGAACCAACCCCTAAAACCAAAGGACTCTCCCGTCGGGCACAGAAAATTTTATCTGGCTCTCTGGTAGAAATGAGCGCAAAGGCATAGGTTCCTTCTAAGAGTTGAAAAGCTTTGATAAGGGATTTTTCAATGTCCCCTTCCACTTTGTAATATTCTTCAATAAGGTGGCTGATAACTTCGGTGTCGGTTTCAGAAACAAAATGATGCCCGATTTGGATTAATTCGTCTTTGAGAGCCCGGTAGTTAGATATAATCCCATTATGGACTACGGCTATGGTACCATCACAACTTAGATGAGGGTGGGAATTGACCTGAGTGACTTTACCGTGGGTCGCCCATCGGGTGTGCGAAATGCCAAGAAAACCTTGGGGTTCTGCGAGTTTTTCTTTTCGATCTACTTCTTCCACCGTCCCGACTTCTTTTCGAATTTCAATTCGATCCCTTGTTAAAATCGCTACTCCGCAAGAGTCATATCCACGGTATTCTAAGTTCTTGATACTTCGCAACAGTCGATCCGAGATATTTCGGACACTGACAATACCAGCTATTCCACACATGATATTACCCCCATGAAGCCTTGTATAAATTTTATACAAGGAAGTATACTTTTATTATTCTTTACAACTTAGCAATTAAAATCATAAGTTGAGTTGAATAAAGACTTACAGGTCATTCATAGCGTCGTATTTTAATTAAAATTTTCAGAATGTCAAGAACGAGTTCCATTTTTTCCTGATCCTTCCTCCCGTTTGCAGAGTGGAAGATAGGAATTAAAGGCCCCTTCGCAGGGTTATCCACCTTTCAGGTAACCCTTTTCCGACCCATAGACATTCTCCTTCTCTCGGAATACCCCATTTTATAGCATAAATAATGCCAAGCGTTTCTTTAGGGAAAGACAAAGTCAATGACTGGGGCAGAACGTCTAATTTGTTGACGGATAGGGAAGCGAAATATGAGGCGTTAGGGGGGATAAACCTTACCTCTCCTTTTGAAGGAGTCGGGTAAATTCCTCTGCAGAGATAGGAGGGCCAAAATAATATCCCTGGGCCTCATCACATTGTAGCTGCCTAAGGAAATCCAGTTGTTCTTTGGTTTCTACGCCTTCGGCAATAACATTAAGCTTTAAGCTATGCGCTAAGGTGATAATCATGGTGATAATCATGGCGCTATAAGAGTTGGTAGTGATATCATGCAGAAAGGACTGGTCAATTTTTAAAGCGTGTAAGGGGAAACGTTTCAAATAGCCAAGCGAAGAATAATCTATTCCAAAATCATCCAATAAAATCCGAATTCCCATCTCTTTCAATTTACGGAGCATTTTAACTGTAAATTCCACATTTTGCATGGCAATACTTTCCGTGATTTCCAACTCCAGATAATAAGGAGCCAGACCTGTTTCCTCCAATACTTGGGCAATCATTTCGACCAGGCCGGGTTGTTGAAATTGGCGTGCTGAAAGATTTACCGCCAGATCCAGAGGAGGTAAACCTGCATCTTGCCAAGCTTTACATTGGGTACACGCGGTATAGAGTACCCATTCACCTAAGGATACAATGAGGCCGGTTTCTTCGGCCAAGGGAATAAACTTTGCCGGGGAAATCAGACCCAATTCAGGATGTTGCCAGCGTACCAAAGCCTCCATTCCGGCGATCTGTCCGGTGCTGAGACGGATTTTGGGTTGATAATAGATCACAAATTCCTTACGCTCCAGGGCACGACGTAGATTATTTTCCAGGATCAATCGTTCAAAGGCTGTGGCATTCATAGCCGGGGTGTAGAACTGATAATTGTTTCGACCCTGTTCTTTAGCACGGTACATGGCGGTATCTGCATTCTTTAATAACGTTTCAGCATCTTCACCGTCAGTAGGATAAAGAGCAATTCCAATACTGGAAGTCACATGAAGTTCATGACCGTTAAAATAAAACGATGGTTTGAAGGCTTCGAGGATTTTATAGGCAATCTTAGCGGCGCTTTCAGCCTGGGTTATTCCGGGCAATAACAAAATAAATTCATCTCCCCCCATTCGGGCGACGGTATCCCCTTCCCGTAAAAGATTTACGAGACGTTTGGCGACACTTTGCAAGAGCCGATCTCCTATAGCATGCCCCAAGGTATCATTGATGGTCTTAAACCGATCCAGATCGATAAACATCACGGCCAGCATCTGCTTGTTGCGACGCGCATGGGCCAGTGCCTGGGTCAGGCGATCATTGAGCAGGGAGCGATTAGGTAGATCTGTTAAAGCATCATGGTAAGCCATATGAAGGATGGTTTCCTCATCTCGTTTGCGCTGCGTAATATCCTCTTTAACCACCAGAAAGTGGGTTATGACTCCCTCCGGGTTCCTGATAGGCGAGG
Organism: Candidatus Limnocylindrales bacterium; assembly: GCA_035559535.1. NCBI lineage: Bacteria > Bacillati > Chloroflexota > Candidatus Limnocylindria > Candidatus Limnocylindrales > Candidatus Limnocylindrales bacterium. Next base: position 34,796 of record DATMBG010000015.1, on the reverse strand, counting down.
CCGACGTCAATTCCCAGTATAATTCTCCATTCTTCTTCTTACTACGAAGTTCGCCTCGCCATTCTTCCCCCGATGTAATGGTCTTCCACATTTGCTGATATTCCTTGGAAGATTGTTCACTCAAATCGCGTAAGTTTAACCCCATGACCTCTTCAGGGACATACCCCGTTATTTGAGAGAATTTAGGATTGACATATTCAATACGGCCCTCTGTGTCTATAATCACAACAATACTGGGGCTCTGTTCGATGGCCTGAGATAGCTTACGCAATTGTTCTTCCACTTTCTTGCGTTCGGCAATTTCCGCAATAAGCGCGGTGGTCCGCTCTTTTACTTTTTCCTCTAAACGCTCATTCACCACTTCCAATTCTGCTTGCGCCTCAATCAGTTCAAGATTCTTTCGAACGGCGGCTTCATAGGTTGATAAAAGCAGGTCAAGGATCTGCTGAGGATCTGCCGTGATAGAATAATTCTCACTAGAAAAAAAGATATTCACCCCCATGGGTATTTTTTCGGTCTTCTGTAACTGACGGTTCGCAAGAATGGACTGAATACTCGAGAGAAGATACTCTTCATCATAAGGCTTGGTGATAAACCGGTTGGCCCCACATTCCAAAGCTTTTATCACATCTTTAGGATTGGAAAGAGTTGTCAAAAGAATAACCGGTATATCTTTAAGATTCTCATCGGCCTTAATATGCTGGCATAACTGGTAACCGTCCATTTCCGGCATGATAATATCACTGATAAGTAGGGTTGGTTTATGCCTGCTTATTAAGGCAAGAGCTTCCTTACCGTCATTGGCCACTAAGATACGCCCGTAGTGGTGCTGTTCAAGGATGGATTTTAATATCTCAGCCTGTAGCGGACTATCCTCGACGATGAGAATTTCTATTTCTTCTCTGGTATTTTTAAGCGCTTCTTTGATATCTTTCATAGCTCTATCTCCCTTTTAAACGAAACACAACATTAAATTAAACAAAAGAGGGATTGTCAAGAGAAAAGCTCTTTCAAACCAGATAAATTTTCTTTTACTTACCGGATTTTCAAATAGAGTGATTCGGAAGGTTAAGAAAGAAAGAAAACTTTGGGGTATTTTGGCATTGACAGCTTAGAATTCGTGTCGAATTTATTAAGGTATTATGATAGACTCGATTGGTATCATAGGAGCCGGAAGTTGGGGAACAACCCTGGCCATTCTGTTAGGGGAGAAAGGCTACAGGATAACTCTATGGGTTCGTAGGGAGGAACTTCTCCAAAAAATGAAAGAAACTCGAGAAAATTCGGTTTACCTCCCCGGTTTTAAAATTCCGGAGTCGGTTATTTTGAGTCATTCCTTGAAGGAAGCTGTGAAAGGACAAACTTTGATTATCTCGGCCGTTCCTTCCCATGTAACCCGACTGATTAGCCAGTCATATGCCCCCTATCTTAGCCCACAAGCCATCGTAGTCAGTGCGACAAAAGGAATCGAAGTCGAAACACTTCTTTGCATGTCAGAAGTTCTGACCGCCGTGCTGCCTCAGGCAGCCGGTATCGGAGTTCTTTCCGGTCCCAGTTTTGCTAGAGAGGTTTGTCAGCATCTTCCAACGGCTGTTGTAGCCGCCTCCTTTCACAGAGAGGTGGCAGAGTTTATCCAAAATCTTTTTACAACCTCCTATTTTCGGGTTTATACCAACCTGGATGTTATAGGTGTTGAATTGGCAGGAGCTTTGAAGAACGTCATTGCACTGGCGGCGGGCATTTCCGATGGATTGGGGTATGGAACCAACTCCCGGGCAGCTCTCATTACCCGAGGGTTGGCCGAGATTACACGACTGGGTATCGCTATGGGCGCACAACCCTTGACTTTTGCCGGGCTGGCCGGTATAGGAGATCTTGTTTTAACCTGCACTGGGGAGTTAAGTAGAAATCGACAGGTTGGGTTAGCTATTGGTAGAGGGCAAAAGCTTAATGAAATTATCGCTCAGATGCAAATGGTTGCAGAGGGGATTAAAACCACCCAGGCTGCCGTTCGCCTTGCCAAACGCCATGCCGTAGAAATGCCTATTACCGAGCAAGTTTATGCCATGCTCTTTGAGGGAAAGAATCCTGCAGATGCTGTAGCCGAACTCATGGGACGCAGTTTAAAACCAGAACATCCCCTATTAGAGGAACGTATGGCCAATTGACCACAGGCCGCTAAAATGTCTCTTCCGCGACTGGTTCTAATGAACACCGAATAACCTTGTTCGATTAAAATTTTTTGAAATCGGAGTACTTCCGCATCTGAAGGTCGCTCATAGGGAAGCTCTGGAGCTTCATTAAAGGGGAGCAGATTAATCTTGCATCGAAAACCCTTAAGAATTTTAGCCAGCTCCTTCGCATGGTCAGGTCTATCGTTCACACCCTTTAATAGAACATATTCAAAAGTAATCCGACGCCGTTTGGGAAGTGGATACTCTCGACAGGCCTCCAGGAGCATTTCTAAAGGATATTTCCGATTAATAGGCATCAATTGGCTCCGAAGGTCATTGGAGGGGGCATGGAGAGAGACGGCCAGGTTGACGATAAAATCCTCCTGTCCCAATTTCTTTATCCCCGGCACGATTCCAGAGGTAGATACCGTAATCTTTCGATTAGATAAATTAAGTCCTTTCTCCGAAAGCATGACCCGGATTGCTTTGATGGTATTCTGATAGTTCGCCAGCGGTTCTCCCATTCCCATAAAGACTATATTGGAAATCCTGTTTCTAGGTCCTAACCACCTTTGAATAAAGAGAACCTGACCCAGAATTTCTCCCGCAGTTAAATTTCGGGTATAACCCATCACCCCGGTCAAGCAGAATTTGCAGTCCAGTGGGCATCCCACCTGGGTAGAGATACATAAGGTCAGGTTCTGATTCATGGGAATTAAAACCGATTCGATTTTTTCATTATCCCCTAAACCGAATAAAAACTTAAGGGTTCCATCTGCTGATTCTTGATAATTTAGGAGGGTTAAAGGATCTATTTTGTAGTGGTTGTCTAGAAAATCCCGCAGGTGAATGGGGAGATTGGTCATTTCTGCAAAAGTGGGCACTTTTTTCTGATAGATCCAGTCTAAAACCTGGGCAACGCGGTATCCGGGCTCGCCTATGGATTGAAAAGTTTCTCTTAGGGAAGATTCCTCTACATCTAAAAGACTTTCTCTCATGTTTATACATTCCGCCTTGGTTAAAGAATTGTCAAGGGTTCTACGGATTGGTCTCCTCCAGGAGTCCAAAGAGAAATTTAAGCTTCTCAAAGGTTAAATCCCGATTGACAATTCCTCCTTCTTAATGGATAATTAAAAAAAGTAATGGTAAAACGTAAAGGTTTATCATTTTAGTGGTAAAAAAACTAAACAGGAGTTTCCATGAAATTACGTCAAGAATATATCGATTTTATTGCCAACCTTTTGGTTGATAAGCTCATAGAGGAAGGATACCTTGAGCCGGTGGAGGATTCTAAAACAATCAAAGCCCAGGTTAGTCGAACTATTACAGAAGATCTCAAAGTAGAGGACAGGCTGGATGAAGAAGTTAGAAATATTCTGGAAAATTATACCGACATAATGAGGAAGGAAAATATTCCCTATCACGAGATGTTCCGGAAGGTCAAGCAGAAATTGGTTAAAGAACGAAACCTTATTTTGTAATAAATTAACCTTTCAAAGGTCTACAGCCTTTGAAAGATTCTTGATGCTCTCTGAGAAGGGGAATTCCCATGCGATTAAGTCAAGATAAAATTGTACACTTATCGAATTTGGTGGTAAAGGTCCTCCAGGATCCTACCCTTGCAAAGTTGCGGGTTGATAAAAACAGGTTAAGATCCGCCATTATCCGAATTATCACCGATGAACTTAAAGTAGAAGAAGATGCAGACCGGGAAGCTCGAAGGGTATTAAGCTCCTACAGCCGGAAGATTGAAGAAGGATCCCGGGAATGGGACATTTTGTACCAGAAGGCCTTTAACGATTTTTTGAAAAAACGCGGCAGATATTTTTAATGAACCCGGATACCAGGCTGAAATGCCTGGTATTCTTCTTTATGCCGGATATTCTTCTCCAGAAGTTTAAATCCTTTATTTATCTTACCTTCCTTTCTTTTAATTTTATTTTTCCCCCTAAATCTCTTCTCAAGTTGCAATCCAAATAAAATTAGGTATTGACAACATTTCAAGAGTGTGTTATCACCACCACGTTGGTTTTGTTAGCACCGTTTGAAGAATAAAGTAATAGGTATCCAACTTGATCTAACTTACTCACAGGAGATAGTCTCTATGTTTAGGATAAATGTTAGATTAAACGGTTCATATCTATGGATTTTTTTAATTTCTATTTTCCTTCTTTATGGCTGTGGATCTCATCAAAAAAAGAGTACCCTTCCTGAGAAGACAGCAGAAACCCCTAAGTCTCAACCCCTTCCGGAAACTCCTCCTCTATCCAAAGTAGAGGAAGCCATCCAACAAGCTCAGAGCCACTATCAGGCCGGTCTTGAACATTATCGTAATCAGCGTTGGGATTTAGCCTCTAAGGAGTTTGAACTTTCTTTGAAAGCTCTTTTGGATGCAGACAACAATCCAGAATCCCACAAGAAACTTGAAGATACCTATGAAGAGCTTTCACTGAAAATTCACCTCATTCAGGACCAGGCAAATAATTCTAAATCCGCCCAGACACCTACCCCCAATGGATTGGAAAATAATAATTCAAAGCCGAATACCCAAAGCTCTGCTTCCTTAAGTTCTAATTCCTCTCCTTCTACGGTCAATCAGAATCCTCCTTTGATTTTTAATACTCCCATAGAAATAGATGAAAAGATTCAAGAGTGGATTAATATTTATTCCCGTAAAAAGGAGGATTCCAATTTTTTGAGAGGCCTCGAGCGATCTACAAGATATTTACCCATGATTAGAAAAATTTTTAGTTCCTATGGTCTTCCGGCAGATTTGGCCTATATTCCCTTGATAGAGAGCAGTTTCTCAACAGAAGCTGTATCCCCCAGTGGGGCCGTGGGTATGTGGCAGTTTGTGCGTTCGACTGCCAGGAACTATGGATTGCGGGTTGATAAAAGGGTTGATGAACGGAAAGATCCGGTAAAATCTACCCATGCCGCAGCCAGGTATCTGAAAGACCTCTATCGGATGTTGGGCTCCTGGGATTTGGTTATTGCCGCCTACAATAGTGGAGAATATAAAATCCATAACGCAATCGGTCGATATCGAACCCGTGATTTTGAAGAACTCTCCAGTACAGGCTATTTGGGAGCAGAAACTCAAAATTATGTTCCTATGCTGAAGGCTGCCATCATCATCGCCAGTGATCCAGGTAAGTACGGACTTAATCCCGTTTATGAATCTCCCCTGGTGTATAATGAACCCTCCTTACCGGAAAAAAATCCCCCTGTAAGGACCCTTACCGCTGCAACCTCCAGGTTAAAATCCTCATCAGATAAGGAACTTCTGGCTACCATTCATTTCTCAGATGAAAACGAATTAACTGCTACCTCTAAGTCTGGGTCGGCTCAAACCCTTACCACTATCTCTCAGCCAGGAACAGATGAATTCGGTTACGAAAAACCCATCCGACCCTCCGGTAGAAAACGGGAGTTTGTAACTTACCAGATCCAAAAGGGAGATGATTTACGTAAAGTTGCAGCCAAGTTTAAAGTCACTATGACGCAGCTTATCGTATGGAATAAACTGAATACGGCTAATTTAACTCCCAATGAGGAATTGAAGATATGGTATGATAAATTAAGTAAACCCTCTGAAGGACGAGCGTCTTCCGGCTCCAAAAGAACCTGGATTAAAGGGACGCGTAAACTTTATAAATCTCCTTATTATCCAGCTAAAAAGACCGTCTCTACTCGATCTCAACCTCCTAAGAAAGCGAAAATTATTTATTCCGTTAAAAAAGGAGATAACCTCTGGGAAGTTTCCCAAAACTTTAATGTCGATCTAAATCTTCTTAGAAAGTGGAACAAATTGGGTCCCGGAGAACAGTTAATGCCCGGAGATAAATTGATCATTCATCGTAACCAACCAATCAACTAAACTTTACGAGGGGAGGGACATAGCTTTGAGTTTAGAGAGTAAGGTACGATTTCAGGAATATTTATCTCAGATCCCTATAGAGCTTGCTCAGACCATTACCTTAAAGAATAACCTGGCCTGTAACCTTTACTCTAAAGCCCGACTCATTGAGTTATTAAGCGTTAAGTTTAGAGATAAAAAGTTTCTTGCTGACTTATTCAATAAACTCACTGAGGCACAAGGTACCGGGCTTAGGCTGGTCCTTTTTTATAAAGATGAGGACGGTATTCCCATACCGGAATGTCATACGTTGTTGACAGAACTATTTCCAGGGGATAGGGCCGAAGAACTCATGAACTCTCTGGTGGAGTATGGACTTGTTTTAGTCTTACCGAGTAAACGTAAAGCTTATTCCGTTTCCATGGATCTGAGGGATTCATTGATCGAAATTATCGCCCAGAAAATGGTTAAAGAATTGGAGGTATGGCCTGGAGAGCCTCACATAATCCGTTCAGATCACCTGGCCCTGGTTCGAGATATTTTCACTTTCCTTGCCTTTTTAAAAAAGGATCAGGTTAAACTTACCCAGGAAAATCTGATCTTTAAGAGGACCCAGCTCCGAATTTTCGATACCTTTGAACTCCCGGAGCAACCTCTAGATGACGATGAAAAATCAACGAAGGGTGGTTATCCGGAGCGATTCGATTTTATTTATAAATTTTGTACTGAGAAGCAATTTATTCAAATAACCGGGAATCACCTGACCCTTACAGGCAAAGTTACAAACTGGTTGGCAAAGTCAGATTTTGAAAAGGTCAAGGAAATTTTTAAATTCTGGCAGCAAGCCTACCTATCTTCTTCTTCCGAAGCTCACCTTATTTTAAAGCTTCTTCAGCTGGCTCCTTCCAATACATGGATTTCACAAGCTTCCTTGAAAAAGGTCCTCGATCTCATTATACCCAAAAATTTTTCGTCCCGATCCCCTGCCGAAGATCGGAGTGATCATTTTCTCTCCCTCTTGCTCTACATAGGCTGTATTGAACAAGGTATAATTCAAAAATCTGGCGGTGAGAACCTTGTAGGAATTAAATTGAGCCCCTTGGGGTATGCTGTTCTCATGAACGATGAAAGTTTATTCCCCTACCACAGCGAGAAAACCTTCTCCGTTCAACCTAATTTTGAAATTATCATTCCCAGAAATCTGGACCTCTCTATTCGTTGGTACTTAACCAGAATCACCGAATTACTTAAGGTTGCCGATACTTTAACCTATAAATTGTCCCGACATGCCATCTATAAAGCTTTACAAGAAGGGGAAACTCCAGATAAAATCCTTGAATTTCTCTGGAAATGCTCGGAAAAACCGTTACCTGAAAAAGTTCATCAAACCGTCTTGGATTGGACAAGTGCCTATGGACGGATCGGTTTTGTCGATGCTTTTTTGCTGAGATGTGATAATGAAGCCCTTGCTAAAGAGCTTAAAGAGTCGAAGCGGATCCATAAGTTTATTGTAGATGAGATATCCCCTACCTATCTGGTTGTACGACGAAGGGATTATTTTAAGTTATTGGAGGTTCTGGAAGAGGAGAATTATATGCCGAGACCTGGGGTCGAGCGACCCTCCAGATAAAGGAGACTCGGGGGGTGCGGAGATATAGGAGCATAGAAGTGAGGAGCCGAACAAGGCTCCTCCCGTCCCCCTGTCCCGACTATTCTTGCATCTCTTTATCCTCCGTTTCAGTCTGATATCTCCTACAAAAACCCCTCAGGGTATCCAGATACAATTCTATCTTTCCCCTTGACAAAACCCTACTTCCTACTCTATATTTCCTTGTAACCTGTTCTCCAATTTATCTAAATAAGGGCCGCTAGCTCAGTAGGTTAGAGCATCTGCCTTTTAAGCAGAGGGTGCCAGGTTCGAATCCTGGGCGGCTCATCCCTTAAAAAGTTTTAAACCCTTCTGTTTTTTCAAATAAGCGATGAGATCGTGGATTTCCTCCTCACTGACAAAAGCTCCATGAATCCTCTCCGGTCTGATTGCCCCGGGAGTCAAGAACAGCATATCTCCATTTCCAATGAGGGATTCTGCTCCTTTAGAATCCAGGATGGTTCTGGAATCGATTTGGGAAGCTGTTCTGAAAGCTATTCTGGCCGGGAAATTGGCTTTGATAAGACCGGTAATAACATTTACAGAAGGGCGCTGGGTGGCTACCAACATGTGAATTCCAACAGCTCTGGCCATTTGTGCAATTCGAACCATAGGTTTTTCTACCCGCCTGGATGAAACCAACATAAGATCTGCAAGCTCATCTACCATAATCACAATATACGGTAAGGGTTTTTCCTCTCGCTTTGCGTTCCTTTGTAACAGAACATTATATTGGGCAAGGTTTCTCACTCCCCAGGGAGCCAGGAGTTTGTATCGTCTCTCCATTTCCAGAATGACCCAATTGAGAGCTTCCAGAGCCTCCTCAGGCTCTGTCACAATCGGCCTTAGAAGATGCGGAAGTCCGGCGTAGATTCCAAGTTCCAGCCTTTTCGGATCAATAAAGATAAATTTAACCTCCTCGGCAGTGGCTTTAAAGAGAAGACTGCATATGATGGCATTGAGGCAAACACTTTTCCCAGAACCTGTTGCCCCGGCAATGAGTAAATGGGGCATCCAGGTTAAATCCGCTATAAACGGTCGTCCTCTGATATCTTTGCCTAAAGCCAGAGTTAACCTGGAACGTTGTTTACGAAATTCTGCAGAACCAATAATTTCTCTTAAGTAAACGATTTGTCTGATTTCGTTAGGAACCTCAATACCTACTACCGATTCACCCGGTACCGGTGCAACAACCCGAAGAGAGCTCGCTTTTAGACAAAGGGCCAGATCATCTGCCAGGTTTACCATTCGAGTAACCCGAATCCCCGGTGCTAACTCAAATTCATATCGGGTGATCACCGGCCCATGATGGATGCCCGTTACTTTTCCTTCTACCCCAAATCCTTTCAATCGCTCCTCCAAAATATGGGCCTTTATCAACAGGTCCTGTTGAATCTCCTCTTGGTCCCTGGGGTCCGGCGCCTTCAGCAGGGAAAGGGGGGGTAGACCAGGTTGGGAAGTCTCTTCATTCTTTAGAAAAACTTCTGCGGACGGTTTTTTCGAGTCGGCGACGATGAGAGGCTTTTTGGTATTTTTTTTTAACTGTTCTTTGATAGCTGTTCCCCACCAGGAAAACAGATAAAACAGAGAAGAATTGGTCATTTTCATGAGAGAAATAAGCAGGCCTACGCTTATAATTAATCCGGCCCCGACTTTATTGAAAAAACCGAATAAAACTCCTGCCAGAAGTCCTCCGGAAATGCCACCCCGAGTGGGATCTTCCCCAGATAAGAGAAAAAACAAAGCTGAAAGCAGGATGAGAAACAAAAACATACTCCATCGAGGGGCCTTCTGTCGAGAGGATGGTCCCTTTAGTCTCTGGATTCCGGTTTGCAAAGCCATCAAAGGAAGCAAATACCCGGCAGTACCAAACAGAGTAAAGATAATTCCCGCTACCAGGATTCCCATTATACCGGTCAGGTTGCCTGCCGTACCCGGAAAAATATCTAACGCACTACTACTGTAGTAAGAGGCTCTGCTATCCGACCAGTACTGCGACGGATAAGTTAAAAGGCTGACGAAGATAAATATAGCCAGGGCAATAAATCCGAATCCGATGACTTTTCCTGAAGTTTTTGTAGAGATTCTCTGATAACGCTTCCCATTAGACTTGGACTTTGGATTGACTTTTTGTTGAAAACCTGTTTTAGGAAGTGTTTTCTTTCGGCTTACTGCTCTTTTGTTTTTAAATATGCCAACCATATTCCACTCCTTCTGCAAGGGGAGACAAAAGTTCAAGGTTAGTTTCGCTTTTTATTTGCCTCATTTCCTATAGGGTGGTGAAGATTGGGCGAAAAGTCAAGGGTAAAATAGAAACTCTTAAAAAAATTTTTTGTAGAGGCAAATAAGTGATGAGATTTAGGGAAGTTAGAGAAGAGTCGATTCTTCAAATCGGTTATCTGCAAAATGTACTTCGCACTGAGTCAGAAGAAAAACCTCTCCAATCCAGGAAAATCACCTGTGGCAAAAACTTTGAATATCCTCCCATAGAAAATGGTTGGTAAAGAGAGGAGGCGATCTTATGGAATGTCCCACTTGCAGAGAAATCTACCCCGATCCGATTCTTCAGTGTACCTCTTGTGGAACCCCCTTAAGTAATAGCAAGACAATGCCCCTACCCTCACGATCTATTTTTAACCTGCGGGCCCTGATGATGACCTGTTTGTTGGGGATCGTTTTGGGTTCGATGTTGAGGATTAATCTGTTTCCGTTAAGCTTGATTCTTGGGATTTTATTCGGATTCCTATTCAGAAAATCCGTTGAAACTACTTCTCTTTCCTCTCCTGCGAAAAAAATAACGGTACAGAAATGTCCCTTGTGTGAGATAGAGGTCTTCGCTTCTCAGAAGACCTGCCCGGGTTGTAATTCTATTTTGAATTTCCCATTACTCAAAGAACTGGATCATCTTCATTATCTCCTCCAGGAACTGGAAAAATGGTTTAACCAGGGATTTATCCAGCAGGATCTTTTTTTTACTTTAAAACGGAGATATAGCGCAAGAAAAGATGAGATTCTGGCCATCATTCAACCCATACAGAGAACCGGGCCTTCCCCACAAACCAAAACTACCCCCAGGCAACCGAATCGGGATTCAAAAACCCCTGAGGCTTCGCTTGAGGTCGAGCTGGAGTTTCCGACTCCTGGCACCGGAAATCAGTTGACCGACTTGATACTAAATCCGGGTCCATCCCCTTTAGTCATCCCTGTCCAAGAACCCTTATCAGGGGTAGATCGTCGGATTCAGCAGGAATCGGGTTGGGTCCATTTAGTGCAGGCATTTTTGGATGAAAAGAATATAAAATGGCTCGGGGTTTTAGGTGCTTTAGGGATCGTAATTTCCTCCATAGTTTTGGTCGGTCGATATTGGGATCAATTTCCCATTTTTTTACGCTACTTTCTGATGATCGTTTACACGGCCAGTTTTTATGGACTGGGCCTCCTGGCTATCCGAAAACTGGAATTGGAGAAAACAGGCCAAATCCTTCTCACGGTTACAGCCTTCTTACTTCCTCTTAATTTTATTTACCTGGAGCGCTTGAGGCTGTTGAACGAGTTAAAGGGTATCTTGATTTTTATCCTAGGGGCCGGAATACCGGCTCTTCTTTCTCATCTAACCCTTAAAGAACTCTTAAATCGGATTCATCCCTATCATCTTTTGGTCTTTCTGTTCCTATCCGTGGCGAATATCCTCCTTCCAACCCTGCACTTACAACATCCTCCCGCAAGCGTTTTTGTAGCCTTTTTGCTTTGGCTAATAGCTTTTATAGGAATTCATAATGCTATTGGATTTTACTTAAAAGAATCGGTCCTTTTCCAGAAACGTTATACCTTTTTCGTTGTTGCCATCGTTTTGTATGTTTACGTTCTGGTACTTCTGATGACTCTAGAAATTCCCTTTTCCTGGTCTGGATTGATCTTAATGATGGTGGGTATTCCCTTTATACAAACGGCCCACGGTTTGTTAAGAATTTTCCGACAAAGCCATGGTCCTGAAGAACCTCCGCCTATCACGACACTTATTCCTTATCTGATCGGCTATGGACTTTCATTTATAGCCTATATCTTTGCCCTCCAGAATCCCTATGCTCTCTTCTTTACGGCCTTAATCGGGTTGGAGCTTTATGGGGTATCGGCTTTTCAATATAAACGAAAACTTTTTGCTTACTTAACTATCCTTTCGTTGGGTATCGCTTACTTCTATTCACCGATTTTCTTTCAGGAAATAGCCCTCAAGGTGAGAGATACCGCAGCCGTTCAGTTAGGATACCAACGACTCCCTTATCCTTTCTACGGTCTAACCTTCATTCCTTTTAATATTATCCTTATCGGAATAGCCCGGTGGTTGAGTCAAAGGGGGGAAGAAAGACTCGCTGACTGTTTCTACCAGGTAGGAACTCCCCTTTCGGTGGTATTGATCCTAATTTCTTGTTTTGAACTGAAGGCCGTGGTTATGGTTTCGATCCTATATGCCTTACTCTATGGAGTGGCAAGTTATCTCTTTAACCAGAGATCTCTCATTTGTCTTTCCCTTTTCTGTGTAATTCTTTGGGTTCTGTCCCTTTCAGAACTCCTCCCCATATCTCTTCCTTATCGGGGAATGACCTTTGCTCTGCTGGGGTTGATCTGGTTGGTTATGGGATTTTTCTTTCGGAACAGCCTGTCGTCTTCTATTTCTTCTGCCGGTATTCCAGAGGATCAGTCCAACCCAGTTCAAGGCCTTGAGATGGTCCTCTCTAAACTTTCCCAGATCGATCCTTTTCCTGTCATGGCCGTGACTACTTCGCTGTTAGCCCTCTTCTTTCAGATCTCCAGCACTTTTCAGTTGGTGAATTCGGCCCCTTCTTCATCCCTGGCTTCATCCCAGCTTGCGGTAACTGCGTTTCTTCTATCCATTCTATATGGACAGGTCTCTTATAGTTTGAGAAGTCCTTTCTTTCTCTATATCTCTTCCCTGTGTCTGATCCTATCCTTCTTTTCTACTTTTTTTGTTTTACAGGTCCCGCCCGTTCTACTCAGCTTGTTTTTATCTTTCTATAGCCTTATTTTTTGGGGTATGGGTGAGTTGTTGCCCCATATCTTTCAGCCTGTTTCCAGACTCGGGACCGATGCCTCAAAAACCAATCCACGTTCCTTAGATTCTTTTATTTCTCAAATAATCTTGGTCCTCGATTACTCGGCCCTGGTTTTATCTCCCCTTACCATTGCCTTATCCATTACCTGGGGAGAGGAGTCTTTTCTATCCGTTCTCGCTTTACTGGGAGTTGCCTTACTTTATGTCTTTGCGGCTCTTCAATTTAAGAATTCTCTTTGGTGGTACCTCGCCATAGGGGCAGCAAATCTGGCCGCTTATTTGGGGGGGATTCATAAACTTCCCGTAAGCTACCGGGCTCTGGAATTTTCAGTTCTGAGCATAAGCTGGATGATCATCGGGTACGGACTGGGTAAGTTAAATCTCCTTTTGAAGAAACCTGAGGGGTATCCAGACTCTCTACGTCCTCTCTTTAATACTTTGCTCGTTCTGACTGGTTATGCAACCTTCCTCTATATAAATCAGATCTTCGGAGTTAGATCTCTGCAGGGTCCAGGATTTGAAGTTCCTCCTTCTCTGATGAATAACCACCTTATAACCGCCTTTTCTATAGGTTTCTCTTTTCTGCTCATGGCCGTTTTCTTCCAAAAAGGGGTTTTATTCTATCCGGCCGTACTGATTTTTTCAACAGGTATTTACCTGGGTTGGATAGATCGATGGCCCGTTGAATTCCATTTTCTCCTGCTAACCCTGCTGGCTTATTTCTGGGGTTTTGTGGGCATATGGGCCCATAGGTGGGGAGTTGAAGGCGCACCCAGGGAACTTTCCATCTCTCTTCTCTCAATTTCCCGTTCTTCTGCCTTCTCGTTTCCCTATAAGCCTTTTTATCATATTTCTCTCGGCTTAATGTTGATTTTATTAATCGTGCAGACCTTCTGGACGGTGAGGGCTCTCTTTTTATCTGCCCCTATGAACATGTTTTCCTGGGGAGCACAGCTATTTGCCACCGGGTTGCTGGGTATTGCTTATCTTGTTTATCTTCTTCTTTTACCTTCGCTTGCTCTTCTGTATCTGTCCCTATGGGCTTTTACTTTACTTCCTCTATGGGCCGTTTCCTTATGGGAGGGGACTCCGGAAGTGCTGACCAGGGTCCATGGAGGTACCCTTCTCTTAATTGCCTTTATTTGGCTGGGAGTTCACCGGGCCTTATCCTATAGGGATAGGGCGCAGGTAGGTCATCTTTTTCTTTCCCCCCTTTTCTCCCTTCCGGAGAAGGAGGGGTCCGAGATTCCTGGGTGGATCCTGTCACCTTTTTTTGAATTTTCTGTTTTTTTATCCCTGGTAGCCCTGTTAGGGAGTCTGTGGACCTTTCATCTTACCTCGGTACTTCTCCTCCTTCTAACCGGAGTCCTCCATCTCTTGTGGGGAATACAGGTTAATCAAAAGGGCTGGATCTACACGGCTACCCTGGAATTCACTCTAAGCTTTTATTACTTGCTGATAACCTGGATGACCCCGCAAATTCATACCCTTGATCAGATATCATTGAATGAGCTACTTCCTGTTCTGGTTCCCCTGGGATTTTTATCCCTTATGTTATCTTATTTCTGGCTGCATCTGGGTAAAAGTATGGAGAAGTTTAAGACCTTGGGGTGGACCCCCGGATTCTTCTATGGGGTCTCCTTATTTCTCTCTCTTGCGGCCGGTCTCTGCGTGGGACTGTCCACCCTTTCTCCGGAGAAGGCTCTTTTCGATCTGATTCTGGGGGTCGTTATCCTGGGTTCTATAGCCGTCCTTCATTTCTGGTTAGCCTACCTTTTCCAACAAGAATGGATCGTTTATTTAGGGGAACTCACCCTGCTGGGTCTTTACGAGTATCTAAAGGTCATCCAGGTGATTCAAACCCTTTTCTGGGGTAAAGTCATGCTGATCGGTTTAAGTTTCTTTCTGTTGTGGGTGACTATAAAAACCCAACAGTATCGATTTAGAATCTTTCAACGGCCCACTTATGTTACTTCTGTGATTCTGCCGGGTCTATCGGTGGCTTTAGCCGTTTGGCATTCCTTTTCTGAAGAGAGCTTTTATGATCAAATTACCGGCGTGAATCCCTTTATCATCGCCTGTGCAGCTTCCTACTATGCCTTGCTTGCTTTCCAGAAAAAGAATAGAGAATTCGCTTATCTGGCTGCGATTCTTTACGATGGAGCCATGTTTCTACTCTGGACTGATCTTCAGCTCTCCGATCTCCAATTTTATTTTATTCCCATCGGATTGACCATCCTTTTCATTGCGCAGATCCATAGGGATTCACTGGGTCGGGAAAATCTTTCGCACCTTCGCTCTTTCGGCTCCCTGATTATTTATGCCTCACCGGCCTGGTCCGTTGTAACCAGTGGTAGTGATGCCCACGCTTTAAGCTTAGCCGTACTGAGTTTCCTGGGCATTGGGATAGGTATGGCTTTACGTATTCGGGTTTTTCTGTATCTGGGCACGATCTTCCTGGTCATGGATCTCCTGGCTCAAGTTGTGATCCAGAGCTACCAAAGTTCTCTCTTTAAGTGGCTTTGTATTCTCCTGACGGGTCTTCTCATTCTACTTTTAGCGGGTTTTTTTGAGAAGAAACGAGAAAAGGTGCTTCAGAAACTGGAAGACCTGGCAGAGGTTTTTGAATCTTGGGAGTAGTTTGGATTTTTTCGAATTTAGCTTGTTGCGAAATATCAAATAATTGCGAAATTTCTCTATTAGCAAATCTTCTAAGATTTATCTCCTTGACTCTCCCCCATAATCCGGTTATTTTATAGGTGGTTTGATACGATTGAAGGAAAAGTAATCTCCCTAACCCCCGAGGTTTTACGGCCAGGGAACCGGAGGTTCCCGGCGTTAAACAGTTCCCTGAAACCTCTGGCCCTGGTAGGTTATACGAACTTGTAGGGTGGAGGGTAATCTGTCATGGCGAGGGAGAGGGTGATGGGGACCAGGAATATGCCAGAAGAGAGGGCCTCCCAAAGTTTACCCTGAAGTATCCAAGGACTCGCCATGGCAGTTTTATCGTCGAATTACAAAGTATTACAACGGCTTTTAAAAGTATGCCCGTTCAATCTTTTTCTTTTCAGCTTAAAACCCGAGGGTTCAGTGACGTTCATGACCTGACTTCTAAAGTTCGAGATTTACTTAAAAGCTCGGGACTCACCCAGGGAATTGTAACCGTGTTTGTTCCTGGATCAACGGCCGGCATCACAACCATTGAGTTTGAAAGGGGGGTTATCGAAGATCTTAAAAGGGCAATTGAACGGATAGCGCCCCAAAATATTCATTATGACCACGATGCACGCTGGGGAGATGGGAATGGATTTTCCCATGTTCGCGCAGCCCTTTTAGGTCCTTCTCTAACTATACCCTTTACCCAGGGGAAGCTTCAACTCGGAACCTGGCAACAGATTATTTTGATCGATTTTGATAATCGGCCTCGTCACCGAGAAATCCTCGTACAAGTCGTAGGGGAATAAGTCCAAAACTTATGTTTCCCCATCCCAGTAATCCACTTTGGTATCAGTTCTTAGAAACATATGGAGAGTTCTCTGCTCTTTGGGCCCCCCCGGAGCAGAGCCTGCAAGAATGCCGACCTTACCGGAATCTGGATAGATGATGACATCAGGCTCGATCATCGTCGAAAAGCACAAATAGCGTAAAGGTCGATCGGAGGTATTGATAACCTGGTGAGCTCCCTCCACAGTACCAGGTAAGGCAATATAATCCCCCTTTGAAAGGGTTACCTCTTTTCCACCGATCCGGAGAGTCCCCGAGCCTTCCAGGACATAAATAGCTTCTTCGTTGGCACAGTGATAATGATAAGGAAAGGATTTACATCCTGGAAAGACTTCATACAGACTGCAGCCGAGTTTACGGTTACCTGCAGCCGCACCCAGTTGTTTACGACGAAGGCCATAACTAAGGCCATGGGATTGTTCGGTCCATGGAAGATCCTCTTCATGGAGAACATAGGGAGAACGGTTCATCCTGTTTTTCCTCCTTTTAAGCAATTTGATACTTTTTGAATCCTTCCTTACTAAATTCCACGCCGTGTCCAGGTCTTTGAGGAACCTGCATCATCCCATTTTTGACTTCTACAGGATGGACGATTACTTCATTAAGACTTTCCACAAAAACCTGAATATATTCCAGATAGAGAGCATTGGGGATGGCAGCCAGAACATGAGCCATCAATTCAATATAAAAATGCGAGGTAACCGGCAGGTTCCAGGTATCGGCCAGGGTACAAATTTTCATACATTCGGTGATTCCTCCGTTTCTCATGGGATCTGGTTGGACGATATCGATAGCACCGGCGGTTAACAATTCCCTGAAAGCGTACCGGGTAAATTCCATTTCTCCGGCAGCTATGGGAACATCCAGAGCCGCGGCGACTTTAGCCATACCGGGAATATCATTGTTAGAAACCGGCTCTTCCAGAAAGTAAATATTATACTCTTCGAGTCGTTTTCCGATCTGAATAGCTTCTGCAGGTCGCCAGGCCTGATTGGCGTCGACCATAAGGTGAATATCGTCCCCAATAGCTTCCCGAACCGCCTTGACGCGTTGAAGATCTTCTCTGTAATCCGGTTTTCCTACCTTAATTTTAACTGCCTTAAAGCCTTGTTCAACAAAGTCGGTAACCTCTTGAATGAGTTCCTCCAGGGACCAGGATAAATCAATTCCACTCCCATAGACCGGGAGCTCATCCTGGCAGCCACCCAAGAGCTTATAGAGGGGTTTTCCGGTGGCTTTGCCTACAATATCCCAAAGGGCGGTATCGATGGCCGAGATTCCCCAATAGGCTAAACCTTTTTGGCCGTAATAATAACTTTTTGCCCACAGATCTTTTCTGATTTTTTCAATGTAGAAAGGATCCTTACCGACCACCACCTCTTTCAATTCTGTATCCACGACACTCTTCATGGCCCGGGAACCTCTTCCCTTTTGATAACCCATGGAACCCATATGGCCGGTTCCCGAAATACCTTCGTCGGTATGGATCTGTACAACAACCCAGTCTACAACATTATAGGCTGTTCTAGAATTTCCCAAGGTTCGTTTTAAAGGAACGGATAAAATAGAACATTCCACATCGGTGATTTTCATGGCCTTAAACCTCCTCTGAAGTAAACTAAGATTGTAAAGGCGGTTTGATCCTCTTAGTTTTTATCCTGTTTTAGTAGGTTAATCGTCTCGATTGACAGAGGGTTTTATCATTTTACCGTTTCAGCTACTATCAAGCTCGATGGACCGGCCAAAGATCTATGTTCCAATACCCGCCAGT
Source organism: Candidatus Limnocylindrales bacterium (assembly GCA_035559535.1). Lineage (NCBI taxonomy): Bacteria > Bacillati > Chloroflexota > Candidatus Limnocylindria > Candidatus Limnocylindrales > Candidatus Limnocylindrales bacterium. The sequence continues at coordinate 16,769 of DATMBG010000015.1, read as the reverse complement.
ACGGGCGGATGACCATCCGCCCCTACTCTGTTGAAGCCATCCACGAGCTTCTTCCTCACTATAGATATCCCTTCCTCCTGTATTGAGCAGGAATTCACCGGCCATCAATGCGGCAAAGAGAGTAGGGGCGGATGGTCATCCGCCCGTACAGTCCTTCAGCCAGCTTCTCAAATAGCCCTATCTCATTAGCTGCAAACAAGTGTTTGGCTGCCATAAAACCGGTGGCAACTTGAAAGATAAGGTCTGGCGTAATCTCAAGACCTGCTTCCTTTCATTGAATCCTTTTCAAGTAAGTTCGTCAGACTTCTTTTAAGATAGTCAAAAACACCCTACCCGGAGAGATACTTTAAGTTTCCAGATAAGATACAGTCCGACTACGAATCCAGAAGGAATGAAGGATCCTTCGTAATTCAAGATGGGTTCAGGTCGACGGCCCCGGCGTTTTGTAAAATTTTTTTCTATTTCCATGATAAAAATGGAGCTTCAAACACCTTTAAACATATTCATCCCATGCCTTTACTTCCAGATCTTCTAACTTTTTCCGCGAAATGGACTCAACGAACAACCTGGTGAGTTGTAAATTGGTTAAAAGAGGAATTCCAAAATCTACCGCCTTTCGCCGGATTAAATATTCAGCCTGCTCATCTTCCTGGGGATGACCTGTGGAGATATCGATAACCAAATCGAGCTTGCGCTGAACCAGATAGTCTAACACATTGGGTTGACACGATTCCTGGATCTTACCGAGGAGGGTATGTGGGATTTTATGTTCATGGAGAAATCTGGAGGTAGCTTCGGTCGCAAAGAGGTGAAAACCGAGGTTATTCAGTTTTTTGATCGAATCCAGGAGTTTATATCGATTTTCCTCGCTATTGATGCTGAGAAGGATATTCTTTTGAGGAAGTTTAAATCCTGTTGCGATCAGGGATTTGAGAAAAGCATCGTAGAGATCGGTTCCTAGGCACGCTACTTCTCCTGTAGAGGCCATTTCAACGCCCAGAATAGGATCTGCACCTTTGAGGCGAGAGAAGGAAAACTGGGGTGCTTTAACTCCTACATAATCAAAATCTAAGTTGAGTTTGCGTTCTTTGATCCGTTTTCCCATCATGGCTTGCGTTGCTAAACTGATGAAATTAACCTTGGAAACCTTGGATACAAACGGGAAAGATCGGGAAGCTCGGAGGTTACATTCGATCACCTTGATGTCGTTATCTTTAGCAAGGAATTGAATATTAAACGGTCCGGTGATCTTTAGGGCCATGGCTATTTTTTGGGCAATGTTTTTGATTCGTCGGACCGTTTCCAGGTAAATTTTCTGGGGAGGAAAAATCATGGTGGCATCGCCGGAATGAACTCCGGCGTTCTCCACGTGTTCGGTGATGGCCCAGGTTAGAATTTCTCCATTCTGAGCCACGGCATCAATTTCTATTTCCTTGGCATTTACGATAAACTTGCTGATCACAACCGGGTGTTCTCTGGAAACTTTTGAGGCTTTACTTAAATACGTTTCCAGGTTTCTTTCATCGTAGACAACACTCATGGCTGCTCCGCTGAGTACATAAGATGGTCTTACCAGAACCGGATAACCCACCGATTTGGCGAATTGCTCAGCATCTTCTAAACTCGTCAATTCTCGCCACTCCGGTTGATCGACTCCTAATTCATCCAGTAATTTGGAAAACTTATATCGATCTTCGGCCCGATCTATACTTAAAGGGGAGGTTCCCAAAATATTAAGTCCTTGCCTGTAACACTTAAGGGCCAGATTATTAGGCATCTGTCCTCCCATGGATACAATCAGACCAATGGGGTTTTCCTTCTCGTAGATATCCATAACCGTCTCAAAGGAAAGTTCTTCAAAATACAGCTTGTCACAGATGTCGTAATCGGTAGAAACGGTCTCGGGATTATAGTTAATCATGATGGTATTATACTTCAACTTATTCAACGTGAAGACTGTATTAACGCAACACCAGTCAAATTCGACGGAGGAACCGATTCGATAAGTTCCCGAGCCGAGAACGATCACCTTATTACGCTCTTCGAAGGAGATGTCATCGGTCTCACCGTTATAGGTGAGGTAGAGATAATTGGTTTTGGAAGGATATTCGGCGGCCAGGGTATCAATCTGCTTGACCACGGGGAGGACCTGTAATTCTTTTCTCCGCTTTCGAACTTCTAGTTCCTGGGTTTTTAGTAGCTTGGCGATTTGCAGATCTGAAAAACCCTTTTGTTTAGCTTCTAGCAAAATTTCTCGGGGGAGATTAGCCAGGGTTGCATATTTTTTAATTTTGTCTTCAAGGGCAAGAACCCCCTGGATTTTGTAAAGGAACCAGGCATTGATTCCGGTGAGATGAGATATTTCCTCCACGGTGTATCCCTGCCTGAGAGCCTCAACAATGGCAAAAATACGTTTATCGGTAGGTTTCTCCAGCTCCTCCCGGATATCTTTAAAGGTAAAATCGTTTCCGACCAAACCGATAGCACCAATATCCAACATTCGAAGACCTTTTTGGAGGGCTGCTTCAAATTTCCGTCCAATGGCCATAACCTCGCCGACACTCTTCATTTCAGTGCCTATTTTCTCTGAGACTCCTTTGAATTTATTTAAATCCCAGCGTGGAATTTTCACCACCACATAATCCAGAGCGGGTTCAAAACAGGCGGTTGTGGATTTTGTAACCGAATTTTTAAGTTCCGGCAGCCCATAACCCAGGGCTAATTTGGCTGCTATAAAAGCCAGGGGATATCCTGTAGCCTTGGAAGCCAGAGCAGAACTTCGGGATAATCGGGCATTTACTTCTATGATCCGATAATCGTCGGATTTATAATCCAGCGCAAATTGGATATTACATTCTCCGATAATCCCCAGGTGACGAATGGCCCGGATGGCAATTTCTCGCAGTTTGTGATATTCCAGATTGGTGAGGGTTTGAGAAGGGGCCACAACAATACTCTCTCCCGTATGGATTCCCATAGGATCAAAGTTTTCCATATTACAGACCGTGATGCAATTATCAAATCGGTCCCGGACGACTTCATATTCGATTTCCCGCCACCCTTTCAGATACTCTTCTATCAGAATTTGAGGAGTAGAAGTAAAGGCACGCCGGGCCAGTTCTATAAGTTCTTCTGGATTCCAGGCAACTCCAGAGCCTTCTCCGCCCAGGGTATAGGCTGCGCGGATAATAATTGGATAACCTATTTTTTGGGCCGCCTGAACAGCTTCTTCCAAATTCCAAGCAGCAAGGCTTCTGGGAACTTTAAGATGAATTTCTGACAGTTTTTTTGCAAAAAGATCCCGGTCCTCGGTGTTACGGATAGCCTCTATAGGGGTCCCCAAAACCTGGACTTTATATTTTTCCAGAACCCCTTCCCGATCCAGATCTATTCCGCAATTCAAAGCTGTCTGTCCACCAAAGGACAGCAGGATTCCATCGGGTCTTTCTTTCTCAATCACTTGGGTAACGAAGTAGGGGTTGACCGGCAGAAAATAAATTTTATCTGCCATCTGTTCAGAAGTTTGAATGGTGGCAATATTGGGATTGATAAGGATAACGGTAATACCCTCTTCTTTAAGGGCTTTAATAGCCTGACTTCCTGAGTAGTCAAACTCACCTGCTTGTCCAATACGGAGGGCTCCAGAGCCCAGAATAAGAACTTTCTTCATATCTAAAAAAATGTAAACAGGAATCCGAGATCAGGAGTCAGAAGCCAGAAGTTAGGGATTATGCTGGGTTCTAACGCCTGACTTGTGGATTTTATCCAAGAATCGATCAAACAAAACCCCTGCATCTACAGGACCCGGCGTCGCTTCAGGATGGAACTGGACAGACATAAAAGGTTTCACTTTATGGCGAATTCCTTCATTGGTTCCATCATTGGCATTGATAAACCAGGGTTCCCAATCTTCGGGGAGAAGATCATGGTTAAGGGCGTATCCGTGGTTCTGACTGGTAATATAACAGCGGGAGGTTCCTCCTTCGAGGCACGGTTGGTTTTGGCTTCGGTGCCCGTACTTCAATTTATAAGTATCCCCCCCGGCTGCCAGTCCCAGGATCTGGTTGCCCAGGCAAATTCCCCAGATGGGAATCTCTAAACTTATGGCCTTGCGAATTTGTTCAATGGTCTGCCGGCACATTTTAGGATCCCCAGGGCCGTTGGAAATCACAATTCCCTGGTAGGAAGGAAGGGCCGGATCGAATAAGTTATAGTCCCAAGGAACCCGAATAAGGGTAATATTTCGATTGAGAAAGCTGCGTATAATGTTATTTTTTGTCCCACAATCCACAAAAACCAGTCGGGTTTCTCCCCGAGGGTATAGGATCGGCTTTTCAATGCTGACTTCAGCTACCAGATTTCGCCGATTTGGGTCTTCGAAATCTACTTCCCGGTCACAGATGATTTTCCCCAGCATGACTCCCTTTTCTCGTAATTTTTTTGTTAAAGCTCGGGTATCAATCCCATATATTCCGGGAACGTTATATTCGGCGAGCCAATCTGATAAGCTTGTCACGGCACTCCAGTGATGATAGCGCTCTGAATATTCCGAGACGATCAGCCCCGAGATTTGGACCCTTTCCGATTCAAAATGTTTGTATAACCCGTCAGCATCTCGCTCCTTTGAAGGAACCCCATAATTACCTATCAACGGATAGGTTAAAACCAAAATCTGGCCTCGATAAGAAGGATCGGTTAAAGATTCCGGATATCCCACCATTCCGGTATTAAAAACAACTTCTCCGGCCACAGATTTCCAGGCTCCAAAAGAGTAGCCTTCATAGGTAGAACCGTCCTCCAGTACTAATTTAGCCTTTTCCATGTTTGTGAGCGTAGAGGAGTATGGAAGTATGGGGAAAATATGGGGGGGGGAAGTATAAAGGAATCTTTCAGGTTTCTACACAACCCCTACCTACCCATAAACCTATCCTCTAGGCCGTCAATGACTTCTAAAACTCTTTGTCTAACCACCCACCCCTCCACACTTCCTTACTCCCATACCACTGTACTTTCATACTTCCTCTTTACGTCGGGTATTCTGAGTTAATTCGTACATACTCGGGGGTTAGATCGCATCCCCAGGCAACGGCCTCTTCTTGTCCCATATTCAAGTCAATCAAGAATTGAATTTCAGGCTTACTCATGGCGCGGGTTGCTTCGTAACGATCAAACTCAATGACAACCCCTTTCTCAACCATTTTAATGTTTTCCAGGTAGATATCCAGCTTCTGCTCTTGAAGCCTGGCACCTGAAGCTCCGATAACCAGCATGACACGCCCGATATTGGGATCATCTCCATAAATCGCGCATTTGACCAGATTGGACTTTACCACCGATAGAGCAACTGCCCGCGCATCTCTCGAAGTCTCAGCCCCTCGCACCCGAACCTCCATGAGTTTGGAGGCTCCCTCGCCATCTCGAACGATCATCTTAGCTAAAGAAATACAGACATAATCCAATGCTTCCTGGAAGATGGCCATCTCAGATTCTGTTAAACTTTCCGTTCCATTGGCCAGTAAGACTACGGCGTCGCTTCCCATGTCGCCGTCTACATTGATCATGTTAAAGGATTTATCGACCGAGGTTTTAAGCATTCTTCTCAGGGGTCCCGGAGGGATATCCACATCGGTAGCGATAAAACCCAACATGGTAGCCATGTTGGGAGAAATCATCCCGGACCCTTTGGCCATCCCTCCGAGGGTGATTTCTTTTCCGTTTCCCAGTGGAACCTTCACAGAAATCCTCTTAGGTCGGGTATCGGTGGTCATGATGGCTTTAACCGCTTCCAGACTCGCTGCCGGGGAGTTATCCAGGTCGTATTTGATATCTTTTAGGGCGCCTCTTATTTTTTCCAGGGGAAGATATCTTCCGATATAACCCGTTGAGAAAATAAGCACCCTTTCCTGGGGTATTTCCAGTTCTTCGGCGACGATCCTGGTAATCTCTTCGGCATCTCTTAAGCCCCGCTCTCCGGTGCAGGTGTTGGCAATACCGCTGTTAATAATAATAGCCTGAACTTTACCACTCTCCAGATGCTTGATACTCGTCAGCAGAGAAGCTGCCTTGATTTGACTGGTTGTCCAGACGGCGGCGGCGTGGGCAGGATGCTCACTATAAATGATGGCCAGATCCCGTCCCTGGGTCTTTAATCCAGCCCTTCGGCTGGCGACCTGAATTCCTTTAACAGCCGTTAAGCCTTCTTCGGTAACTTTTAGGGAAAGCATAGTTAAGATATTTGAAAATAACTTCTGTTGTTGTAGTTTTTATAAACCTTGGGGTTTCGAAACCTTAAAGCTTATTTAAGGTAATTTAAATTTAAGCCCTTTGCAAGATTTATTCATAAATTTAATGTTGACAATTTTTATTTTGATATTATTTTTGTCTTAAAGCTTTCGATAAAGAACTCTCCCTGGGTTAGGGGCTTAATTAGAAAAACCGGATCGGTTAAGCTTCTACCCATTTGATAGAATTCTGGATACTTTAGCAAAATGAACCAGCGAACACCTAAGTCTATGGGTAGTATGGAAGGGAACGAAGACAAACCTCCAAGTCAGGGCTTGGAGGCTTCCGAAGAAGATAAGCCTCCAAGTATTTCTACACATTCTCATCCAACCAAAGACTCCGATGGGATTGGAACTATCCAATCTAATCGGTTATTATCCAGGATTTCCTTTCTTATAAACTCCCAAAATAGCCAGACGGTTATCTCTTTATTTCTCTACACACGCAGTTTATTTACTAAGCCTCATACACGGTTTCTTCCGGTAACAAACCCTTTCCTGGGGCTAAAAGCCGGGAAGGGTATTTTGGACCATCCCTCTACAAGGATAGTCTCATCTATCTAATCAAATCGTGGGTAACCTCAAAAACAATGGTTAACAATGTATTGGTGTATTTATAAGGAAGAGAAGGTATGAAAATAGGGCTGACTTACAATTTACGGAAAAATTATAGATGGCGGGTCGATGATCCCCTGGATGCAGATGCCGAGTTTGATTCGGAAAGTACCATTGAGCAGCTATCTCACGCTCTTGAGGAATTAGGACACCAGGTGATACGAATAGGGGAAGGGGAGAGAATTTTCGAGGTTTTAAGGCAGGAATCCGTAGATATTGTTTTTAACCTTGCGGAGGGTCTTCATGGAAGAAGTCGGGAGGCTCAGATTCCGGCTATTCTGGAGATGCTGAATATTCCCTATGTCTTTTCAGATCCTTTAACCCTGGCCCTATGCCACGATAAGTATCTAGCTAAACAAATTGTGGCCTATAATGGAATTCCGACCCCCAAGGGGATTAAGATAACCACCCTTAAGGCCCTGGATTCTGTGGCTTTAAGTTATCCCCTCTTCGCCAAGCCGGTCCATGAAGGGTCTGCGAAAGGAGTTGCAGCGGACTCAATCATTTATAATCCGGATCAGTTGAAATCCAGGGTCGAGTTTTTGCTCAAGGCCTATAAACAACCGGTCCTGTTAGAAGAATATCTTCCAGGGGATGAGTTTACAGTGGCTATTCTGGGAAATGGGGAGGAAGCCCGAGTACTTGGGATGATGCAGGTGGTGGTCAAGGGACCGTCTGAAAAAAAGGTTTACAGTTTTCGTGCCAAGGAAGAATGGAGGCAGTTGGTGGAATATACCGAGGTTTCCCCCGAAAAGAGAGGCCACATCGAGGAAGTGGCTTTGGGTGCTTACAGGGTTTTGGAGTGTCGGGATGTGGGTCGTGTGGATATTCGTTGTAATGAGAGGGGTGAACCGTTTTTCCTGGAAATGAATACCATTCCAGGGATGAGTCCTAATCATAGTGATCTTTGTCTCATCGCAGCCATGGTAGGGATGAGCTATAAGGATTTGATCGGAAATATCCTGAACCAGGCTTTAAGGAGGTATGGATGGGTCAAATAGGTGGATGCCCGGAGATTTTCAGTTTAATACTGTAAATTCCATCTGTGTACTCTGAAAATCCCCTTATGCACATGCAAATAGGTATTCTGTTTAACGTTCCACGTGGAACATCCCAGGGAGAACCCCGGGATTTTATTTCGGAAGAAGGAGTCTTGGAAGAAGTTGAAGCCGTTGAAAGAAGTCTGAAGGAACTTGGATATGCCAGTATAAGGATTCCCTTAGAAGAGGATGTAGGGGAGTTGATACTCCGGATCCAGGATCTTAATCCTGACGTGATCTTTAATCTTTGTGAGAGCTTTCGTGGAGAAAGTCTTCCTCAGATGAATATCGCAGGTGTACTGGAACTCCTCCGTATTCCTTACACAGGTTCCGGACCTTTAGCCATTGGATTATCCCAGGATAAGGCCCTTACCAAAGGGATCTTATCCTCCTATAAAATCCCGGTTCCAAAATATCAGGTCCTTTCTACCCCAGAGTTTGAAGTTGATCTTAGTTTAAGTAATTCCTCTTCCCGGGAGGAAACACAGGTTTTCAGGGAGGAAGAACTGCCGTTTCCCCTTATCGTAAAACCCCTGTATGAAGATGCCAGTTTAGGGATCGATAATGGGGCGGTGGTCAACTCTTTGGAGGCTCTTCGGCAACGGGTTCGTTATATTTTAGATCGATACCGGCAACCTGCCATCATCGAAGAATATATCCAGGGGCGTGAAATCAATGCCGCCGTTTTTGGAAATGCACCGGCCAGGGTGCTCCCCTTATCGGAGGTAGATTTTTCCAGATTTCCTCCCCACCTCCATAGGATCTGTAGCTATGAAGCAAAATGGGTAAAAGAAAGTTTCGAATTCCAAAATACAATACCCATTTGCCCTGCCATACTCCCCCTGGAAGTGGAAACCCAGATTGTAGAGATAGCCTTGAAAGCCTATCACACAATGGGATGTCGAGATTATGCCAGAATTGATCTTCGATTGGATGCAACCCTTAATCCTTATGTAATTGAAGTGAACACCAATCCGGATATTTCTCCAGAAGCCGGCTTCATACGATCCATTTTAAAATCCGGTCGTACCTATACGGATTTTATCAGGGAGTTACTGGGATTTGTGTTGGAGCGATCCGGTGATTCTTCGAGGATTCCCACTCCTGAGAGAAGTGGTATTCTTCCTTCATGAAGGTGACGATCCGAAAGTTATTACCCAAAGACAGGGAAAGGCTCGTAAACATACTGGAAGCAACCGGCATGTTTACGCCGGAGGAGGTGATGTGTGCTCTGGAGTTGATAGATATTTACCTTCTTCATCCAGAGCAGAAGGATTATTGCATTATATGCGTTGTCGATGCAGAGGATCAGGTCATGGGGTATGCTTGTTTTGGTCCTGTTCCCCTTACCAGGGGAACCTATGATCTTTACTGGATTGTCATGGATCCTGCTCAACAAGGGCTTGGTTTGGGGAGTCAATTGCTAAAGCGAGTTGAGGAAGAAATAAGTAAGAAGCAGGCTCGGATGCTTCTTATTGAGACTTCCTCTCAACCCAAATATACAAAAACTCGAAATTTTTATCTTAAAAACGGATATGTCGAGGTCTCACGAATCAGGGATTTTTACTCTGTGGGTGATGATCGTGTGACATATCAAAAAACGTTTTGACCCCACCAGGAGGGGGAGTATTTCATGGAAGATTGGCAACGTTCTCTATCTGAAAGCGTTGTGACGGAGAAAGATTTGGCTAAATATTTTAACATTAATCCTGATGAGATCCGGGAAATTATTAAAGAATATCCCATGAGGATTCCTAAATATTACTTAAACCTCATTGAGAAGCCAGGGGACCCCATCTGGCTTCAAGCAGTACCGGATGTTCGGGAAATTCAAGATACCGGGTGTCCCGATGATCCTCTCCACGAAGATGTCGATAGTCCTGTGCCTAACCTGGTCCATCGATATCCGGATCGGGTTTTATTCCTCGTTACGTTCCAGTGTACCATGTATTGCCGGTTCTGCACCAGGAAAAGAGGCGTAGGCCATCCCGGTTTTGTAGACCGGCATGCCTTTGACAAAGCGATCCAATATATTGCCGAGCACGAGGAAATTCGCGATGTCATTCTCTCAGGAGGCGATCCCCTGATACTGACCGATGACAAATTAGAAAGAATTATCGCTCCCCTCAGGGAAATTCCTCATCTGGACATTATTCGAATCGGTACAAAAGTACCCTGTACCTTCCCTGAAAGGATCACCCAAAGTCTCTGTGATATGCTTAAGAAGTACCATCCTCTGTTTATCAATGTACACTTCAACCATCCCCGGGAGCTGACGCCTCAGGCCAAAAAAGCCTGCGAGATGCTGGCCGATGCCGGGATTCCTTTGGGAAATCAAACGGTCCTCTTAAAAGGGGTCAATGATGACCCGGAAGTGATGAGTGCCCTGATGAAGGGGCTTTTGAAAATGCGGGTGAAGCCTTACTATATTTATCAGGCCGACATTACTAAGGGAACCAACCATTTCAGGACCAAAGTAGAGGTCGGACTGAAGATCATGAGCGCGCTTCGAGGTTATACTTCCGGATTAGCCGTACCTTATTTTGTTATCGATGCCCCCGGGGGAGGTGGCAAAATCCCTATTCTTCCAGATTCCATCGTGGGATATGATGAGCAAACAGGAGATTACCTGTTAAGAAATTATGAGGGTAAAATCTTCCGCTATCCCGAAGCCGGCGTGGAGGTACAGATTTCCCCAGAAAACCAGATTCCTGCCGATTGGATTGCCTAAATTCCCATCTATCCCTTTCCTACCTTTTTCGATTCGGCATCTAACCCTACAGGTTAGATGCCGAACAACCTTTGTAGTTAACCCAGCCGGGGTATCTTGTACCCTTGGAAGATAATTTTCCTTGATTTCTAAAAGGTTTTAAGAAAAAATAATAATAACTCAGGCGTCCAAACCCGGAATCCAGAACAACCGGGGAATCGGTCCTGGATTTTACCCGGGGATCCTTCCAGGGTGATTTCTTCACCCTATCTGGATTCTGGACTTCTACGGATTCAAGGGGTAGCAATTTAAAATGGATGAAGTTCTCAAAACTTACCTGCGACAAGGAGCCTCTGAGGTGGGAATAACCCTTTCAGACCTTCAGGTAGAGAAGGCTTTGATTTACCTTCAAGAACTTAAGAAATGGAATGTAAAAATAAACTTGACAGGACTTCAGGATGAGGTCATGATAATTCAACATCTTTTTGTAGATTCTCTCAGTTGTGTACTATCGGGAGAACTGGAAGGATCCGTGAGGGTAATGGATGTAGGAACGGGAGCGGGCTTTCCGGGGATACCCCTTAAACTTTATAATCCCCATCTACGGTTGACTTTAGTGGATGCTTCTCACAAAAAAATTGTTTTCTTGAAGAATGTGTGTCGAAAGCTGGGATTTTTAGATGTGAGATGTCTGGCAAAGCGGGTAGAGGATTTAAGGGGAGAAGAAGAGACCCGGATGGATATAGTGGTCTCGAGGGCCATGGGATCTTTGATAGATCTTGTTTATCTCTGCGGTTCGGTGTTCATAGCCCCCTTTAAATTGCTTCTTCAAAGGGGTAGAGAAGGAGAACAGGAGACCTTGAAGGCACTACCTCAAATTCAAAGGAAAGGGTTTGAGTTGGTGAAACTCATGCCGGTAAAACTTTCTTTTTTAAAACATCCCAGGTTTTTGGTTTTACTCCAGAAGAGGGAAAGAAACTTGACCTGAATGGATGAACCGAAATCCTTCTCCCCAGAAGAGGTTTCGTGGAGGAGTTGGGAGGGAATCCGGTAGAGGGTTAGACCCCAAGCCGGGGAGATGTTTCACGTGAAACATTATGTCTCGGGTTATTACAGTTGCAAATCAAAAAGGTGGGGTTGGTAAAACGACCACTGCGATCAATCTGGCGGCCTGTCTGGCCGTTGCTAAGCGAAAAACCCTGTTGATCGATATGGATCCCCAGGCTAATGCCTGTAGCGGCATCGGTTTTGATCGAAGCAAAGTTACGGCGAGCATTTACCATGTTTTGATTAACCAACAAAGCGTGGAATCCGTGATAGTACCCACCTATATTAAAGATTTAGATCTTCTTCCATCCCATATTCAACTGGCCGGGGCGGAGATTGAGTTGGTTAGCACCATTGCCAGGGAGATGAAACTTAAACAGGCCCTGGAGAAAATCCGGGAACGATATGATTACCTTATCATCGACTGCCCCCCCTCCCTCGGACTTCTAACCGTTAATGCTCTGACCGCTTCTGACTCCGTTCTCATTCCGATTCAGTGTGAATATTTCGCTTTGGAGGGAGTCTCTCAACTGATCAATACCATTCATCTTATTAAAAAAGCCTTAAATCCAAACCTGGAAATCGAAGGCATTTTACTTACCATGCATGATAGTCGAACCAATCTTTCTATGCAGGTCATCGAAGAAATCCGAGCCCATTTCAAAGATAAAGTTTATCAGACGGTTATCCCCAGAAACGTTCGTCTGAGTGAAGCCCCCAGCCACGGGAAATCCGTTCTACACTACGATCCTAAGTCCGTAGGTGCTAAAGCCTACGTACAACTCACCGTCGAAATTTTGAAACATGAGAAGAAGGGCATTGGGAAGAGGTCTGGAAGCTCTGATACCTAGTATTGGGACGGAGGAGGAACATAAACTGGTTGAAATCGAAATCGATCAGATTGTTCCTAACCGATACCAACCTAGAAAAACCTTCGATGATGCCAGGCTGGAAGAGCTGGCAGCATCCATTCGAGAACAGGGGGTTCTCCAGCCGATTGTTGTTTGTAAAAAAGATTCCGGTTACGAGCTCATACTCGGTGAGAGACGTCTGCGTGCAGCCAAGAAGGCCGGTCTGACCACTATCCCCGCCGTGCTTAAAGAAGCCTCTGCCGAGGAAATGCTCGCTTTGGCTCTGGTCGAGAATCTCCAACGGGACGATCTTAACCCTATAGAGGAAGCCGAAGCTTTTCGAAGGCTCATAGAAGATTTTAATTTAACCCAGGAAGATATCGCGCAAAAGGTCGGAAAAGATAGATCTTCGGTGACGAATTACCTTCGCCTGCTCAGACTGCCCGGAGAAATTCAGCAGGGCCTGGTCGATGAGAAAATTAGTATGGGACATGCCCGGGCTATCCTGGGTTTGAAAAGCCAGGAGGAGCAACTGGAACTCTATAAAAAAATACTCACCAAAGGCCTGTCGGTCCGTCAGACAGAAGCCCTGGTTCGAGAAACAAAAACAGACACTCCTCCCGTACGTACACCCAAGTCCGTCTATATTCGCAATATTGAAGAGAAACTGAGACAACACCTTCAAACAAAAGTCTCTATCTTGCCCAAAAAAGGAAAAGGGGAGATTATTATCGAGTATTACTCGGAAGAAGATTTAGACCGAATTTACTCTAAACTCTGTAATGGCTGATAAAAGGAGGTTTTAGCCTATGGTAAAATCTACAAACGTTGACGAAAAAGAACTGACAGCTTTTTTAGCCGAAGGAACCAATTTTAAAGGAGATTTGAGCTTTGAGGGAACCGTTCGAATCGATGGCCGATTCGAAGGAAATATTACCTCTAAAGATTCTCTCATCATCGGTGAAAATGCCGTGGTGGATGGCGAAATCGTCGTTGGAAAAATTATCATCAGTGGAAAGGTCAGCGGAAATATTACCTCAACAGGACTCGTTGAAATTAACTCGACAGCCCAGGTCCACGGAAATATTAAAACAGGCTCTAACAAGTTAATTATCCACGAAGGAGCTATCTTTAGCGGAGGATGTGAAATGAATTCCTCAGATCTATCTGAATCTTCCTCCAGGAATTTCCAACATGCTGTACGCCAGATGATAGACGAGGAAACTTAAACTGAAAGCCTGAAAGGGTGGATGGGTGAGCGGGTGAAAAAAATCTGAAGATCCAAGGGCAAGATAACAGGGGGTTAAAACGGCTCGATCCTCCATCCTCGATCCCCTATCTTGCTTTCCTACTCTCCCATTCCCCTGTCCCCTTCTCAACGCCACTCCCACCTATCCCCATAAGGCTCCGATTTTTTAAAAAAGTGGATCAAAAACAACCCGGCAATAAAACCCCCTATATGGGCAAACCAGGCCGTGCCCCCACGCTCCATACTCCCAAGACTGACCGTACCGTTTATAAATTGAATGATAATCCAAAACCCCAATACGAAAAGGGCTGGAATCCGAACCGTTCGAATAAAAAACCCAAATATAAGGAGGGTGAGAATTTGAGCATGGGGATAAAGGAACAGATAAGCTCCTAAAACCCCGGATATGGCCCCACTGGCTCCAATCATGGGAATTCGCGAACCGGGAGAAGTCAAAATATGAGAAAGTGCGGCTACCACCCCACATACTAAATAAAAAACCGTAAAGCGTAAATGTCCCATGGAATCTTCTACATTATTTCCAAAAATCCATAAGTAAAGCATATTTCCGATCAGATGGAAAAAACCGCCGTGTAAAAACATGGAGCTTAAAAGGGTCGTTTGAGCCGAAAAAGGAATTCCTGAATCGAATCCAACCTCATAGCTCACCTTACAGGTATGAGTAATGATACAGGGAATGGCTCCGTACCTGTAAATCAGAGCCTCTCCCAATTTTCCTAGAGACAATTGATAAAAAAAGACCAGACAATTCAGTACAATAAGCGCTACAGTTACAACAGGAAAAGACCGGGTTGGATTCTCATCTTGAAGGGGTATCATCTAACACCTCGCTTTAATCAAATAGCCGAGAACGAAGCATTTCCTACCAGGAAGAATCATAAAAATAAATACTCCGCTCCAGGTCGACCCATGAATAAAAAGCTGGGTTCTTTATAAAATCTTCCCTTGCAGGGAATTTATCTCTTTTATAGAAAATTTCAAACTATTTAACCGGAACCCTTCCTAAAGGGATTGCCTTTGCTTTTATGGATGGGAGATCTAAAATATCCTTCATCAGTACATCAGAGATCTGGTTCCAAACTTCGGGGGGTAACTGGGGTTGTACCGCCGGATTTCCATCGTCCGGGTCTTTAAATAAAAATAATAATTCGGTCAGACCTGAAGCCTTATAGTCTGGTCCCGGAGCCCAGCCATCCCCATCTCGATCCAGATAGGGATCTATTCCCATGACATAACTCAAATCGTAAAGTGGCGCCTTTAAGCCCAAAACTTCATTCAGGCGGGTCAATACAAAATTGGCAATGAGGGCCTGTCCCGTATACCCCGGATGAACCCCATCCAGGGAAAAACTTCCACCCCGAACCCATTTTCTGCTAAAAACCCGATGATCAATAATCAGAGAGGTTTTACCGGAAAGTAGATCGTTTAAATATTGACCTATATCCACAAGATGAACATGAGGACCCTGGGTCATGGAAGCTGTTTTAATGATATCGTTAAAGCCATCAATTCGAGACATGATGTAATGTTGCTCTTCTTCCGAAAGAACAAGCTCATCCCGTTGTTGCCCATTTATCTCCAGGATCTGGTTAACATAATCTATCGGATAGCCACTTTGCAATAATAGATACATAAACCCAAAAGTTAGCAGGGAAATCCGGTCTCCCTGAAAGGGGTCTGTAATAGGCTCTCCCGGTATTGTTACCCGCTTGAACGTAGGGGGGACCCTATAGGCCGAATTGAGTTTCTGTAAATAGTACTCCAGATCTTCAGAGTCCATCAAATAACCTACCGCACTGTAGTAAGGGAGAGTCAAAAGAAAGACCTCTACCGGGGTAGTTATCGGGATCTTATCGATTTTCAAACGATCCAACAAGTGATTATATTGATTTGCAAAATCTGAAAGCTCGGTCAAATTCCGTTCGATGGCACTCTGGGTGTAGGGAGCAAAGGATAAATCCCCTTCCTGTTGGCCCAGGCGGAGAAGAAAACTCAGCTCAGGAGTGATTTCAGGTTCGATTTGATCCAAAGGAATCGGCAGAAATATTGGATTCTTACCCCCAGAACCTAGGGCAGCCGTACTGGAGTCGTTATTTCCTATCCAAAAAATGAGGAGCCCTTTGGCCCGATTCGTTAAGAATGTAAACCGGTTTTGGTTAAGAAGCCAGGTAGCCGAATCGATTTGAGATACCGCTTTACCGGCCAACACGTTGATGGGATATAATACCTTATCATACTTATCTTCCAGGTTGCCGGGTAACCATTTATCACAAAGATAATCCCGACTAACAAAGGATTTTCCGGTGCCGGCCCGTTTATAGTACTGAATCCCCTCGAGGGAAAAAATATCGGCCCCGTCTACCCCTAAATTGGTCGGCACAAGACTGGGTACCCAGCGATTTTCACTTTCATCGAAAATGGGTTGTATAAAATTCAACGGAATGACCTGGGCCAAAGAATCGGCAACTTTTTGAAGATAGGCATTCCAGGTATTGATAAAATTATTGGTTGCATCCATGGTTCCCTGGGTCAGGCTGTCTCCCAAACCGATTAAAACAGTCGGAGATCCTGAGAGGGAAGCAGAAGGTTGAGAGATCACCGGGAACCTCGATCCTTTCATCCCTACCTGTTGACCTGCAACCCTTTCACAGGGAAATCCAGTAACTACCAAGAGTATGACCCCTAGTTTCAATGTCACCCCAAAAACCTTCCGCATCCCTATCTCCTTATCATTCCCCCCCAAAGACATCGCTCCGGAGAATAGAAGGGCTATCCTCTATCCTCGATGCACGATTCCAGGAGTTTTTAGAGTAATAACCAATGGTGCTAGTTATTTTAAAGGCTGAATCTGGCTATAGAAAGGGGTATGAAGCCATCCTCATTAACTTGCAAGCCATTCCATTGAACCAGCACGTTGAACATAGCCATGGTAAAAGCCAAACGAGCCTGAAAGTA
>DATMBG010000014.1 GCA_035559535.1 Candidatus Limnocylindrales bacterium | reverse complement strand
TTGACTTCGATGCGAGGGGCGGTCCGGAGTGGTTTAAATGTGAAGGCCAACATTATTTTTGGATTTCCTGATGAGACGCGGTGGCAGGTATGGCAGACCCTTAGGTTTTTGTTTATGATGGCTTTAATCGGTGTGCATGATATCCTTATTGCGATATTTTCTCCTTATCCTGGCTCAGAGTTATTTATGGAATTGTATGAACAGGGTAAAATCCATACCCTTTCCGATGAATTTTTTCTCTCCCTGACGGCTTACACGGATATGGCTCGGGCAGTATCATGGACGGATAAGATCTCCTCCCGGGAGCTAAACTTTTTACGGATTGCAGGTTTTTTGGTATTTTATGGAACCCAATATACTTTACGACCCTGGCGGTTGGTTCGGACTCTGTTTAACTTAGTTTCTGGTCGTCAGGAATCCAGGTTAGACAAGATTCTGCAAGAATACATCCAGCGTTCCTTTAAAAGTGAAATGGTAAAAGCAGATTAGATTCCAAAAAGTCCGATTCCAGGCCCCCTTCCCTTTCAAGGAAGGAGAAAGTAGTTCTTCTGAAGAGCCATGGTCACGAGTACCCGCTTGAATCTCCTTTCCGTTTTACCTACAAAACTCCCGTTCAAATAAAATTTCTTATTGACATTTTCATCCGCTTCAACAATATTGCCTATAGTTATTCCCAGGATGATATCACTGTCAGGTAGAAAAAGTATTGCGGATGGAAATCCTATTACCGGATAGAAAGAACATCAAGGAAACAAGCGCGGCGGATCCCCTTAAGCTCTATTATATTCCCATAGCCCGGTCTTTTTACAAAGCCCGGTTTGCTGATGCCTTACGACTTCTGGGAGGGCGTGTAAGACGCTTATTGGAGGTAGGTTGTGGGTCCGGTATCTTCCTTCCGGAATTGGCCAGACACGCAGAGAGTCTCTTTGCCTGCGACCTTCACCCTAACCTGAATAAGACCTTACAGATGTTACGGATTGAGTCTGTTCCGGCTTCTCTCGTCCAGTCCAATGCCAGCATGCTACCCTATGCAACAGAGAGTATGGATGCCATTGTCTGTATGAGTGTCCTGGAGCACCTGCATGACTTACAATCCCCTGCCGAGGAATTTTTTAGAGTCTTACAACCCGGAGGATTTGCCATCATTGGCGTACCAGTAACCAATCTGATGACAGAGGTCATCCTCAGGTTGAGCTATCTTTCCTTTGATGCGCGTCTCGAAGACGAGCATGTCTCTACCCATCGTGATGTCATTCGAACATTCAGCCAAAAATTTTTGATGGAACAGGTCCTGACTATTCCCCGCTTCCTTCCCGAGACGTTTCGTATGTATTGTACTATCCGGTTCCGAAAACCAGGCAAAAAATGAGGTTTTAGAGAATTAAGGATTTAAATCATCTGAATACCTCACGTTTTCAGTATGGATTGGCGTAGTAAAATCTTTCTACTTTTTTTGTTAGCCATCCTCGCAGGAATTTCCATGCGAATTTATGGATTAAGATGGGGGCTACCCTATCATTTTAATGGGGATGAGCGGTTCGTTATTTCCATGACCGAAAAGTTTAGATCGGCTGAATCTTTTAACCAACTGGCCGATCAGGAAATGTATTTTTTCTTATATCCTCCGTTACTTGTCTATATTCTCAGTGCGTTGATCAAAATAGTTTCTTTCTTTCGCCCCTTTGACCTTACAGAACCTACCAGTATCACCCTCTATTATCTGTTGGGGCGTATCGTAACGGCCTGTTTTAGTATTGCGACCTTAATCCTGGTTTATGGGATGGGAAAACGATTTTATAACCGGTCAGTAGGTATGTTGGCTTCTGTCTTTCTGGCCTTTTCGGTCTTGCACATTCGGGATTCTCATTTTTATCTCCCTGAAGTACCCTATACCTTCTTTGTCGTTCTGGCAACATTTCTTTCCATGGGAATCGCTGAAAAGGCAAGAACGCGGTCTTATCTGTTAACCGGGATTGCCACCGGTATTGGGTTGACCATCAAACAGACGACTTTAATGGTACTCCCTGTGATCTTGACTGCCCATGTTGTGGGAATGTTCAGAAACCTCCAGATTTCCTGGAATTCCTGTAGAAGGATCTTCTTTTCCCTTCGGTCCTGGAGACTTCTATTCCTTCCTGTTCTTATAGCCGGCCTGATATTTCTCCTTTTGAATCCTTTTATTTTTCTTAACCCCCGGAAATTTCTGGAAATGTACCAAATACTCCATGGATATGTTACAGGAACCGATCAACCTAACTGGACCTTCCAGTTTACTGACACCACCAGACTTTACTGGTTTACCAACCTCCTTTACTTTGGAATGGGTCCTCTACTAGAATTAACCTGCGTAATCGGAATGATCTGGGCCCTTGTAAAGCGAAAGGTACCTGACTTACTACTTCTATCGTTCCTTCTCCCTTATCTTTACTTCATCGGAGGAGGTTATATGAAATTTATTCGATATGCTGTTCCTTTACTTCCCTTCCTGTGCCTGTTGGGTGCGCGCTTCTTATTGGATTTATATGAAATGGCAACCCACAAAGTAGCCCGTACCGCGGTAGTCGTATCCATGATCGGGGTGACCCTGGCGTCCTTCTTGTATGCTCTGGCCTACATGAATATATACAGCCGGGGAGATGTGAGGATTAAAGCATCCAAATGGATCCATAAAAATATCCCCCAGAACTCCTCGGTGCTAATCGACTCTTCACCGGCAACCCCTTTATTGGGCTCTACATTTTATAATGTCCAACTGGATAACTACTACAGTCAGGGCTGGCGGGACCTTTATTATAAACGAAAAGACTACTTCAAAATCAAGGTTTTGAATCTCAGAACGGTAGACTTGATTGCCCAGAAGGAGCCTATTTCTATGGAATGGTGGGAGAATTATTTAAAGGAACGTTTAGAAGGAGTTGAATATATCATCATGAGCGATCAGTACTATGATCTGTATTCCCACCGCCCGGATGAATATCCCACCCTGAACCAGTTTTATAAGGATCTTTTTGCAGGTCGACTGGGATTTGAATTAATCAAAACCTTTAAGACCTATCCTGCTCTGTTAGGCTTTAACTTCAACGATGACCGGGCGGAGATGACTTTCCGATGGTTTGATCACCCTAAAGTGATGATCTTTAAACGAATTCAAGCACAAGACCAACAAAACTAAAATCAAGAGATGAATAAAAAACAGTTCCCTGGATTGACTATAGGAACAGCTCTGAGCAACGATCTTTACAGCATCAGTAGAGGACACGGCGGCATCGTGCCTCTACTCTTACTTTGTAAAGCTAGATTTGAATAACCGTGTTACCCTCACTCCCTCCTCCCCCCCTCACCCCCAGCTCCCCCTCTCCCGAAGCTTCGGGAGAGGGGGAGCTGGGGGTGAGGGGAGCCGATGGATTTCTGGGCTAATTTCCCAAGTGCCTTCCCCCCCAAAGCTTCGGGAGAGGGGTCGAGGGCATAGACGCCAGGGTAAGGATAAAAAGCCCCGTCAAGGGCGAGCAATCGGTAGCTCCCAACATAAGTCGAGGGGCTCAGAAATTCGGAATTTTTTCAAGCTCCGGAGGAGTGGCTTGTTAAACAGGTCACCCCGCCGGGGCTAACCTTCTTATCCTGGTACCTGGGGGAATCTGGGATGATGAGAAATCACATAGAATTAACCTTACAAGGTACCAGGCTGTTCTATAGCCACTTCGGGACTCAACAAGTAAATGCTGAAAATATATAGGAAGTTTTTTAGCAGAACCGTCTGGACTGTTCTGTTAGGAATATATTTTAGTCTATTAAGTCAATGTTTTGCCGAATCGGAAATCGATTTAAAAAAGATTCACCTTCCTCCCGGTTTTGGCATCCAGATCTTTGCCTCTGATCTGGGGGCTCCTCGGCACATGGCGATAAGTCCTGAAGGAGATCTGTTTGTAGCGGACTTTCGTGACGGAAGGGTCTTTATGCTTCCGGATCGAGACGGAGATGGAAAAGCAGACCAAAACATCATCTTTGCCCAAGGGTTGGACCGCCCGCACAGTGTTGCCTTCTTCGAAGGGGGGGTCTATATTGCGACTGTAGGGGAAGTTATCCGCTACATCAACAAAAATGGAAAGGGTGAAAATAAGAAAGTTATCATTTCTAATATTCCTGTAGAAGGCCGACACGACACCAGGACTATCAGCTTTGGACCTGACGGCAAGTTGTATCTTTCCATAGGTTCTTCCTGCAATGTTTGCCAGGAGACGGATCCGAGACGCGGAGCTATTCTTCAATATAATCCCGATGGGACAGGAGAAAAGATCTTTGCACAGGGGCTTCGAAATGCTGTCGGGCTGGCCTGGCATCCTCAAACCAAAGAACTATGGGCCACAGAAGCTGGAAGAGATCATTTGGGATACTATAAGCCCCCAGATGAAATTAACATCGTTCGAGAAGGTAAACATTATGGCTGGCCTTATTGTTATGCAGATCATGAGATAGATCCTACAATTCCTATTAAGCAGCATGAGACTTTCTGTAACAATGCGACTCCTCCAGTGATTCAGCTTCAGGCGCATTCCACCCCCTTAGGGCTTACTTTTTATACCGGAGAGCAGTTCCCCGAGGAATATCGGGGAAATTTATTTATCGCCCTCCACGGTTCATGGAACCGGCCAACTCCGGTTGGTTATGAAGTTATCCGGATTAAGTTCTCCGACGGTCCATCTGAAAAAGCCATTCCTTATGCTACAGATTCGTTAACACATCCCGTAAAAAGCATCTCTCCAGAATTACATCCAGAAAAGGTAGAAGAATTTGCCACAGGGTGGTTGATAGAAGGAAGTGCCTGGGGACGACCGGTAGACGTAATAGTCGGAAAAGATGGGGCATTGTACGTTTCTGATGATCAGGCCGGGGTTATTTACCGAATCTTTTATAAAGGCCCACAGTAACTTCCGATCCTATCTTAATAGGGGCACGGCGGTGCCGTTCCCCTACCTTCTTTCTTTAGAACACCTTAGAACACGACCTGTAAAGGCATCTTGCGTTTGCACAATCGAAATGTTAGGGTAAGAGTTAATTTTTTATTGACATTTTCCCTTGAGTTCCAGAATATTTTCTGGTAAGTTTGATAAAAGTGTTCATCCTGTTATTTGTGTAGTAATCTTCTTGATTCATATTAAAATATTACAAGGCCTGGATCGGTTTGACTCTGGAATATCATGTTGTTTGGTGATATTCAAGAACTGGCCGGAGG
Source organism: Candidatus Limnocylindrales bacterium (assembly GCA_035559535.1). Lineage (NCBI taxonomy): Bacteria > Bacillati > Chloroflexota > Candidatus Limnocylindria > Candidatus Limnocylindrales > Candidatus Limnocylindrales bacterium. The sequence goes on along the minus strand of DATMBG010000014.1, from coordinate 244 downwards.
AGAGTGTGCTATGTTGCACATTACGCTGGTCCGTCCCCCGAATTTAGTCTCTTATTTCGCAAGTACTCGAGTTCTAACCCCACCTCTCGGTCTGGCTTATATAGCTTCCAGTTTGAAGAGAGCCGGCCACAGCGTCACCATCGTAGACGCAGTGGGAGAAGCTCCCCACAAAGTCATGCGACTCTTCAACGGAAAAATGCTGGTAACCGGCCTGTCCATACCGGAAATCCTCCAACGCATCCCT
>DATMBG010000013.1 GCA_035559535.1 Candidatus Limnocylindrales bacterium | reverse complement strand
GCGGGAAGCCCGCCTCAAGATGAGATCTCCCAATCCGCAAGGATTCTGAAGACCCCTGGAAGAAGACCAGGTAGATAGGTCGGAGGTGTAAGCCGGGTAACCGGTTGAGCCCACCGATCCTAATCGGTCGTGAGACTTGACTGTAATTTTTCTCTTACTATTTGCTTATTGCTTACTTCTTTACTTATTCTTTTCTAATAAAAGCCGGTTATTTGCTAAATAGCCGGCTATTTTTATTGGAGCAGACCTATGCTTCCCCTCTTTGGCTGGTTCTCGAGAGATTTAGCAATAGATTTGGGTACGGCGAATACCTTGATCTATATGAAGGGGCGAGGAATTGTCGTAAACGAACCCTCCGTCGTAACCATCGATGTGAAAACAGGTAAGACCCTTGCCGTTGGCAAAGAAGCCAAGGAAATGTTGGGTAAGGCCCCCGGTCATATTAATGTAATTCGTCCGTTAAAAGACGGAGTTATCTCGGATTTTAGAGTGACCGAGGAAATGCTCCGACATTTCATTAAGAAAGTTTATAACCGAAAATACATGCTGGTCCGCCCCAGAATTATCGTGGCAGTTCCTTCCGGAATTACAGAGGTTGAAAAAAAAGCGGTTAAAGACTCAGCTCTTCAAGCCGGTGCCAGTGAGGTACATCTGATTGAAGAACCTATGGCTGCAGCTATGGGAGTAGGTTTACCTGTGGAGGAGCCCTCAGGAAGTATGATTGTAGATATCGGAGGGGGGACCACAGAAGTAGCCGTTATCTCCATGGCAGGAATCGTCTACAGCCGCTCGATTCGTGTTGCCGGAGATGAGATGGATGAAGCGATCATTCAGTATATCAAAAAGAAGCATAATCTGCTGATTGGAGAACGAACTGCAGAGTATATCAAAATGACTCTGGCTTCGGCAGATCCCCTGGATAAAGAAGAAACCACCGAGATCCGAGGTCGAGACCTGGTAGAGGGTATTCCTAAAACCATAACCATCTCCAGCGAAGAGATTCGAGATGCATTGAGTGAAACCGTGGTTGCCATCGTCGAAGCCGTCAAAACCACCCTCGAACGTACTCCTCCGGAATTATCTGCAGATATCATTGACAAAGGAATTGTATTAACCGGAGGGGGTTCTTTGCTCCGAAATCTCGATACCCGACTTCGGGAAGAAACTGGTCTACCCATTACCCTGGCAGAAGATCCTCTAACTTCAGTAGTCCTTGGCGCCGGTAAGGTACTTAATAATATGGATTTGCTGAGTAAAATCTCGGTAGACTAGTTTTTCTAGACGTGATAACCGGTACCCCGATTCACTATGTGTTCTTGAGGAACCCTGGAGGAGGTTCCTCCCTTTGCCGGGATAAATCTCCACCAAAAGAAAAGTTTTGCTCCATCCTATGAAGGCTGAGGAATTACTCAAGGAAGTACGCGGGCAAAATCTAACCCAGAAAATCGAGAATTTACGGAGCTCTCTTAAACGAATTGCGCTTGCTTCAGGACTTCTAACCGTTATTAATTTCTTTTATACAGAACGCATCATCAAAATTGTTGGTAAATCGATTACAACGGCTCCTTTAGTTTTTTATAGCCCCGGCGAAGCTTTTATCTCCTACCTTAAAGTGGCTTTTTTATCCAGCCTGTTTATGATTTCCCCCCTCATTTTTTACTACCTGTGGCAGGGAATTTCCCCTTTTTTTATCCCGGAAAGTAAGACCTACACCCTACCTGTGGTAGTTAGTGCCGTGATTCTTTTTCTCACGGGATGCACCCTCTGTTATTTTTTTGTACTTCCCTTTGGAATTCAATTCTTAATCAGCTATGGAACCAGCCAAATCGATCCCTATCTCTCCATAGAAAATTACGTTTCCTTTGTTTTTTGGTTGACCTTCGCCTTTGGGATGGTTTTTGAGCTTCCTTTGGTGATGTTATTATTGGGGCGTATAGGAGTCGTTCAGACCCATCATTTGACCTGGGGGCGAAAATACGCCATCCTCATCATCGCCATCACCTCAGCCGTCTTAACTCCTACTCCGGATATTTTCAATATGAGTCTCATGATGGTCCCCCTTCTGGTACTGTATGAGATCAGTGTGATTTTGGTGAAATTATTTGGAAAAAAGTAGAAGGATCTTTTTTTGACGGGCCTAGAGCCTGTTCTAAGCTTATTGGAGGAACAGGCCCTTCATCATCGCCTTAAAAATACTAAGAATAATTTCTCAGGCTTTACCAAGAAGGTAAGCTCTGGTAACTGGCTCAAGGGTTTCTTACTGGGAAGGTCCCTGAGAAACCCTCTCGGTTGAAATTTTGAAGTGTGCTCGTCGATTCTTGGCCCAGGCCTCTTCATTATGCCCCGGATCAAAGGGTTTTAGTTCCCCATAACTGATCGTCGAGATTCTATCGGCGCTTATTCCAAGGTTTATCAAATAACTCTTTACACTTAAGGCCCTTCGCTCCCCAAGGGCTTCATTATACTCTACCGTTCCCCTTTCATCGCAATGACCTTCGATGAGAATCTGAACCTGGGGATTCTTTTTAAGCCAGGCAGCATTCTCTTCCAAAGCTCTTCGGGCCTCCGGTTTTAGATCAGATTTATCAAAATCAAAAAAGACATCCTTTAATACGCTCGAAGCATCCACATATTCTCCGGTGGGACGTTTAGGCTTTGCCGTTTCAGATATGTTTTTATCCGTAATCGATGAAGGGTTCTGGGCCGGAGTAGTCTCGGGATTGGTGACCGGAGGTGCTACAATTTGATTCCCGGTAGGAGCCGAGGAAGGAATCGGCTTGGTTTTCTTTGCACAGCCCGTGATCTGTAAAAATAACAATAACACTACTAAGCTCCCTAGAACTTTACTTGAAAAACGCACATTCATACTAACAACCTCCTCATCATAGAAAATTTAATTGACTTGCCAATAAGGTTCATGCAATCTAAGTTAAAGTTTAAACCGATTTTTCTCAAATACTAATATAATAATTAATTTATAAATTTCTAACTAAATTTTAGCGAATTATTCCTTGAAGGACGAAAGACATGCCCGTATATCCATCGATTTACCGCAGGAAAATGTTAACGGCCCTCATTCTTATCCTGATTGTAATCTGTGGCGGCATTCTGGGATATACCACCCTTGAAGGATGGTCGTTATTGGATGCTATTTATATGACCGTTATCACCCTGGCTACCGTGGGTTATGGGGAAATCCACCCTCTTTCTTCCCGGGGTAGAATTTTTACCATGGGCCTTATTTTAAGCGGTATCGGTATTATTGGATACGGAATGAGCGTATTTGCAGCGTTTATTGTCGATGGGGAATTAGGTCGTTTAATGAAGAGGAGGAAAATGCAAAAGCAAATCCAAAAATTATCCAACCATTTTATTATCTGTGGAGCAGGAGATACCGGACGATGGATTGTGGAGGAGTTCTTGAAGACAAAAATCCCTTTTGTAGTAATAGAGAAAGATCATACAACCCTGGAGATGCTAAAAAATCAAGGGGTCCTTCAATATATCGAAGGGGACGCCACCAAAGACGCGGTTTTATTAGAGGCCGGTATAGAAAGAGCCAGGGGTTTAGTCAGTGCCCTCCCTACAGACAAGGACAATGTTTTTGTGGTGTTAACTGCCCGGGCCTTAAACCCCCACTTAAAAATTGTATCCCGAGTAGTTGAGGAGGAGTCAGAGAAAAAATTATTAGCTGCCGGTGCCCATAGTGTGGTTTCTCCGAATTTTATAGGAGGTCTCCGGATGGCCTCCCTCCTTATCAGGCCTGCAGTAGTTGACTTTCTAGATACTATGTTACGAGAAGGGGATGGTACCCTGCGTGTGGAGGAAATTGAAGTCCCTCCCCATTCCTCACTTTCGGGAAAAACATTGGGAGAAGCCCAGATCCCTCAAAAGACCGGGTTGATCGTAATAGCCATAAAAAATCGGCAGGAGGGTAAATATACCTACAACCCTAAACCCTCTACCCATATCCAAAAGGGGGATATTCTTATTGTTATGGGAGAGCCAGAACAGGTTGATAAACTTAGAAAACTTGCCGGTGAGGAAGATTGAGCCTTTAACCAGATTCAGGAATCTTCTGGTCCCTCAAAGAACTTAAATTAAAACTAACCGGGCAGATTTAGGAGAAGCCCTACGAGTTTTAACATCCAGAAACTCCCCTTGACGTTTTTGGCTACAGGTAGTATTTATGATACAGCTACCCTGATGAATTCAGAAGTTTAAACGAAATATTTGAAATGGGAAATTCGATTTTAAATTCCTTCACTGCTTACTTACTCATTACGGTAATCTTCTTTGCCTGGGGTTTGCAAGGGGATCAGGCAGACGGAGAAAATACGCTTTATCTTTTAGCTTATCCAGATTCTATCTTATCCTGGAGCGCTCAAAAAATAGATTCAGATTTGCAGAAAAAAGAAGCTTTTCAATCTTCGCCTCACCTGTCTTTAAGAAACCGAACTGTTCGGATCCCCTTGTTAAAATTTCGTTTTATCTCCCGAGACCACCCTCCTGTTGTTATCACTCAGATGGTCCTGATGCGATCTTCTGCTCAAAGTTTTTCTCACCTGGGCCAAACCGATTTTTACCGCCTTCCTGTCAGCCTGGGATCTGAAACAAGGAAGATCCCAACTCCTGAAAATACCGACGAAATAACCCCCCTTCTTTATCTCGCCTAAAAACCCCTGCGTTTTGTAAACCCAACGTAAAGGCTTAAATGGTATCCCTTTGATTTTATCCTGGACTCCGCCGTATCTGGCCTGTAAAAGGGAATAAGGTGACGACATCTGTACAGTTTCTTTTGAGGTAATTTGAGGTAATAAGAAGCAAGGAATCGAAAAGTAAGTTAAACAACCTTTTACAGGATTAGATATCGGATCAGGAGTAAAAACTATGAACCGGTTTAAAACGACTCTCTTTCTGGTTGGATTGACCTTACTATTTATCTTCATTGGAAACCTCTTGGGTGGAAACCAAGGGATGATTCTCGCGTTTATCATTGCCAGTATGATGAACCTGGGAGCTTACTGGTTCAGCGATAAAATTGTTTTATCCATGTATGGGGCTCATGAGGTAACTCCCGAACAAGCTCCGGAACTTTATCGTATTGTACAGGAACTCTGTATGAAAGTCGGTATGCCCATACCGAAACTCTATATCATCGATGAGGAAACTCCCAATGCCTTCGCAACCGGTCGAAACCCAGAGCATGCAGCCGTAGCCGTCACCCGTGGAATTATGAGATTGCTTAACCGGGAAGAATTATCGGGTGTAATAGGGCATGAACTTGCCCATGTATGGCATCGTGATACCTTGATTTCCACCATTGCAGCGACAATAGCCGGAGCCATTAGCATGCTGGCAAATATGGCCCAGTGGACCCTGATCTTTGGGGGCGGTCAGGATGAGGAAGAAGAGGGAGGAGGAATGGGTTTCCTGGGAAATCTAATCCTGATGATTGTAGCTCCCATTGCCGCCATGATTATCCAGATGGCCATTTCTCGATCACGGGAATATTTGGCCGATGAAGGGGGAGCTAAATTCTGTGGGAACCCCTTATACCTGGCCAGTGCCTTAAGAAAGATAGAACGGGGGGTATCTCAAATCCCTATGGCCGCTAATCCCGGAACGGCCCACTTGTTTATTGTAAATCCTTTACGGGGAGAGAGTTTCCTAAAGCTCTTCAGTACCCATCCCCCCATTGAGGATCGTATCGCCAGATTGGAGGCTATGGCACGAGAAGGAAGCTTTATTTAGATAATCCGGTTGCTTTGTAAAGTTATAATGTAAAGAACCATTTTATCCTCACCTCTATTCTTCTCCGGAAGCTTTGGAAGAGAGGCTGGAGGTATAGGCACCAGGATAAGGTGGAAAAGCTTGACCGGGGAATGCGAGTATCTCGCCACCTCGCTTCCCTGTTTTTTCAAGCTCCGTAGCCGCGTCCTGTTAAACAGGTCGCGAGGCTTGAATTAACCTTCTTATTCTGGTGCCTATGAGGCTTGAAGAGAAAAAGAGAATCCATGCCCAATTAGCTTTACAAAGCACGGTACAATGGTTAAAGTGCGGGAGCATATCACCCCGCTCTAATTTTATTATCCGTAAATTTAAGTTATTCCCAGGAATAAAAAATAAAAAAGGTGACTCCACGTCGGATCAGGTTCTGTTGTGGCTAAGCTTTAATATTTTTTAAGTTATTCCCAGGAATAAAAAATAAAAAAGGTGACTCCATGTTAGATCAGGTTCTGTTGTGGTTAGGCTTTAATATATTCGTGATTGGAATGTTAGCCCTGGATTTGGGAGTTTTTCATCGTAAGGCTCATATAGTCAGGGTTAAAGAAGCACTTATTTGGAGTGGGATCTGGATCGTTATGGCCCTTCTCTTTAATGTGGGGGTTTACTACTGGCGCGGCTCAGAAGCAGCCCTTGCATTTTTGACGGGTTATCTCATTGAAAAATCCCTCAGTGTTGATAACATCTTTGTATTTCTTTTAATATTTTCTTATTTCAATGTCTCCTCAAAGTATCAACACAAAGTTTTGTTTTGGGGCATTCTGAGCGCATTGATCATGCGTGCAGTTATGATTGCGGTCGGAGCCGCCTTGATTCAGAAATTCCATTGGATCATTTACGTATTTGGAGGGTTTTTGATCTTAACTGGGATTAAGATGGCCCTTAAGGAAGAGACTGAGGTACATCCCGAGAAAAACCCCGTGGTTCGACTTTTCAAGAAATTTATCCCTGTAACCGGGGATTATCATGAGGATAAATTCTTGATTAAACTAAACGGTCAGCGCTGGGCTACTCCCCTCTTAATAGTACTCCTGGTGGTCGAAACCACCGATTTGATCTTTGCCGTTGATTCAATTCCGGCCATATTTGCTATAACAACCGATCCCTTTATTGTTTATACTTCCAATGTATTTGCCATTCTAGGATTGCGTGCGCTCTACTTTGCATTGGCGGGTATAATGGAATACTTCCACTATCTCAAATTTGGACTAGCAGCGGTTTTAGTCTTTGTAGGAGCTAAGATGACCTTGACGGATATTTACAAGATTCCCATAGGGGTTTCCCTGGGGGTGGTAGCCGGTATTTTGGTCATTTCTATAATAGTCTCCCTGGCTCGACCGAAGACAAAGGCCGGCCTGACACAGGTCCATTCTTTAAAAGAGCAAATAGAGTAAAAGCATCGTTAAGACCCATCATGACCTGAAAGGGTGAGTAATTTAGAACCTTCCCCGTCCACGGGGAGGGTAGAAAGTCCTCCAGGTCATGCACGAATAGGTAGGAGGATTACAAATGTATTGTCCCGTTTGCCAGGTAGAACTTAAGCTATCGAATCGTCAGGGAATTGAGATGGATTATTGTCCCCAATGCCGGGGAATATGGTTAGATCGAGGAGAATTGGATAAAATAATCCAACGATCCATAACTACATCTCCCTGGAGAGAAGATTATAGCGATAGGTATCGAAGACAGGAGGATACCGGATCCTATAAAAGAGACTTTGAAGAATACGATCCTAACCATTGGGAATATGAAGACAGCGACTATTATAAAAGGAAAAGACGTAAATCGTTTCTAGAAGATTTGTTTGATTTTGACTAAAAGAGCCGGTAATCTATAGGCTTCCATGGAATTAAAGGAGCAATCCCTGGATTGCTCCTATCTGTGAAACCAGGGAATTAGTATTATACCCATTCGTTGAGGTTAGAATGAAAGCATTCATGACCCACTGTATCATTTAACTTTTAGTCAGTAGCTTTTTCAGCATTCTGGCATTTTTTATGGCATAACCGTGGATATCATTATTAAAGTAGACGAAGATATCAAGCTTTTGGTTACACCAATCATCCATGCGCCTGGCCCAGGTTTCGAGGGCTGCGGGTTGATAATCGCCACCGCAGGTAGGATCACCATGAAAACGGAGGTAGACTGGTGGTGAGGTCAGGCGGATAGGAATTTGCAGCGGATGCCTATCATGGATACAATGGGCAACATGATAGCGTTCCATAAGCTGAAAAGTCTCTTCAATCAACCAGCTCGTATCACGGAATTCGACAACATGGACATATTCCTTCGGTAAGGCTGCCAGAAAATATTCAAACCGCGGCAGGTTGACCTGCCAGTGCGGTGGAAGCTGATAAAGTACTGGGCCAAGAGTTCTACCTAAATGACGGGCATGATCAAAGAACCTTTGGAGCGATTCCTCGGGGTCTTTGAGTCTTTTAAAGTGGGTAAGGAAACGGCTGGCCTTGACGGCGTAAAGAAAATCAAGGGGCGCCTGCTCACGCCACGCTTCGAAAGTAACCGAGCTCGGGAGCCGATAAAATGAATTATTGATCTCGACGGTATTAAACTCCCGTGCGTAATAGTTAAACCAATCCTTCTGGTGTAACCCTCTTGGGTAAAAGATTCCACGCCAGTGGTTATAAACCCAACCTGAGGTACCTATTCGAACGGTCATAACACCTTAGTACGGGCGATCGACCGATCGCCTCTAGATTACTTTTATCTTTCTCTTTTAGAAGCTCCTATACACCCCTGTATTTATCGCATTTTGGGGGACTCTTGGCACGACTCAACGCCGAAGCTTCATCCATCAAACTACCGGATGATAGAGTTCTAAACATTCTTCAAGCCGCGGCTATCCCCTGAACCCTTCAGGAACTTCATGCTCCTGTAGCAAAGTGGGGGGCAATCTCTTCAGGAAGATCCATTTCACACTGTTTTTCTTTATTTTAATTGACATCTACCCCATATAGGCAAACATTTTTTATGATACGTATCCTGGAATGAAATTTAAAACTCTAACCCTATGGCTATGGAAAACCTTTTATGGAACAACCGACTTCTTTAAAACGGCAAGAAGTAAGAGAACGACCAACCCATAGAAATCCTATCATGTACCAAAAGTGGCGAAACTTACTCTTTTTACATTGGGAATATGATGGGAAGGCCATTCAACGCACCTTACCAGAAGGATTGCAGGTAGATACCTTTGAAGGTAACGCCTATATAGGGATTATTCCCTTTTTCATGAAAGACGTACGTCCTCGCTTTTTTCCGACCGTACCAGGTCTATCAGATTTTCAGGAACTCAATGTGAGAACCTATGTTTATGATCCTCACGGTATACCCGGAATTTGGTTTTATTCATTGGATGCCAATCAATGGCTGGCCGTGCAAATTGCTCGATTAAGTTTTAACCTGCCCTACTTTTATGCCACGATGCAAGCAGAGATCCATCCTGATACAAAGGAAATTTTATACTCCTCTCACCGGTTCGGCTCTGACATTTCTTTAAAGACCCGGTTTAGATATCGGCCTATCTCAAATCGTCATCAGGCAGAACCAGAAACTTTAGAGTTTTTTCTGATCGAAAGATATATTTTATTTGCCTACTCCAGCCGGCGTAAGAAACTCTTCCGGGCAAGGGTCCATCATGTTCCCTATCCTCTGGTAGAGGTTGAAGTCAGCCAAAGTGATAAAAATCTGTTTACCCTGAATGGCTTATCGAAACCCGAGGGGGATTGGAATCACTCCCTTATGTCTCCCGGAGTAGATGTGGAGATCTTTGGCCTGGAAGCCGTAGATTAGAAGAGAAGCTGTACAGATGATCGTTTCCGGGGTAATGTAAATCCCAAGGGCATGAAAACCTCTAAATAAAGGATTTTCGAGATGATTCTACCTTTTCAGACGACATGGGCAGGTAGACGATCACTTAGCTTTGCTTGACTTTAAGCAGCCCTCGCCTCCGGCCCCTCTCCCACAAGGGGAGAAGGGGAGTTGGGAAAAAAGCAGTACTATCAGGAAAGAAAGCCAGATTGAGAGAACTATAAAAAAATTATGGAAAGTATCTGTATCAATTTAGTAGGTGGAAAAAGAAACACCCTCTGCCCCTCCAGGGGGACTTCAGCAGCAGCAACCCCACGTCAGTCCCCCCTGGAGGGGGGGCCAGGGGGTGTTCAGACAGAAAAAGTGACACCTACTAAATTGTTGCAGTTACTTATTGGAAAAATTATTCATTGACAGAAACTAAAAGAGAGGCTAATTTATTATGTAGCTAATTTAAATCTTAGCTTGTGTAGGAATCCAGAATTTCTGGACCAATTCAGTCAATAAAGATCATTTTTGATCGCTTTATAGTTTTTCAATAAAGCCCTCAGAGGTTATCTTTAGAACTCTGAGGGCTTTTTGTTTAGGAGAATCGCTCATGTCAACGAATTTATATGTCGGGAATCTTTCTTATCAAACCACCGTTAGTGATTTGGAGGCCCTTTTTGGAGAAGCAGGTACTGTTACCTCCGTTAATATCATTACCGATCAATACACAGGACAATCCAGGGGGTTTGGTTTTGTGGAAATGTCTTCTGAGGAAGAAGCTCAGAACGCTATCAGTCTGTTAAATGGAAAAACGTTCAGAGATAGAAACCTGGTAGTCAATGAAGCAAGACCGAAACGGAATGATAGAAATGGTGGAGATAAGAATCGAGGTGGTTATCGAGGCAAGAATAACCCAAGGGAGAGACGCTGGTAAGAGGTTAGAAATCTTAAAGTTATCTTCTTATTACCACCTTCGACGGTTAGTCTGACGGTAACAGCTCATCTCGAATAAGCCGACGACTATACCCATGATTTCGTATGCCTTTTAGTATGAAAATTTATTTTCATACTAAAAGGTATTATCCTGAAAGTATTGATCCCTCCTCGGGGTTGAAAGTTAAGAAGGGGAAAAGTTGTAAAAGATCTACTCCGAGTTCTTTGTAGATAATCCGAAGAAGATTAAAATAGCGGGGTCCAAAGGAAAAGGAATACTTATTTTAGAACTTACCCACCAAACCATGAGGATATAGCTAAAGTAATAGGAAGGGAAGACCGAATAGTTCAGGCGATCAGGGCAATTCTTGTCGAATAAGAATTCACTGGATAATCCAGGGAGTCGATAATAAAGATTATATTCGGCACTTTGTCCAGACAAAGAAGGATACAAGAAGAAGTTGTAATCTTAATAGGCTTGATCTTAATTACCGGCAACCAGCTTAATGATCTTGTGCATTTTCTTTACGTTGCTTCATCTTTTGCCGGCGCTCATTGAGTTCTTCAGCAAACATAGCCAGATTGAGAGGACAGGGCAGCTTGTTTTCTTCTACATACTGGCAGTCTTCTTGATTACATTGGATAAAATAGCTTCTTTGACTTTCTAGTCCAAGGCTTCTTTTCTCTGTCAGGTAAATTTGTACCACCTCGTGAACAACCCCACAGTCAAAACTCCGAATTTTTTTGTTACTCATTTTTTTATACCCTTGATAAATTTAAATTAGGCTGTTGAGATCAAAACATTATCTGATTATCTCCTGTCTTTGGAGAGATCGATCTGGGGAAACTGCAAAGACTGATCTTTTTGCGATAGAGCTTCACGAATCATCTTTTCTGCTTCCTTGAAATCCACTTCTAAAGCAACGGCAAGCTCTTTTCCTAATTCTTGAGAAGAAGATTTATAGAGGTCATTCTCCATGCCTGGTTTTCGTGAATTAGTTTGAAAGAAGCTATAAAGATCAGATACCACCAGAGCTAGCCCTTGAAATCCTCTTACTCTCAAGGTCTCAATTTGTTTTGTACGCCTTTCCGATGATCTTTTGTTATCCAGAATAACCTCCTCTGTTGAAGTCTGTCTCTGTAATATAGCCATCACCTCCGGAATATCTTCCCGGGTCATAGCCTTTCGAAGTCCTAATTTTTCACTGGATTCTACAGAAAGATAAACGATACTTTTAACCCCTCTGGCTTCTAATCTCAGTGTGTAAAATAACTTTTTCTCTCCGTAGAACTCTTTGTAGGAGACCTCTACAACTTTTCCTTGCCCGATAAGAGGGTAAACTACCTGATCTCCTTTCTTAAATTTTAGCATACCCATCTCCTTGACGCCCTCAGACAAAAAAGAAAAGCCCTCAAAGTTTTAAAGATTATCTTTGAGGGCTTATCAAAACGATCAAAAATGATCTCTATAACCTTAATCTGTTTAAAAGTTCAGGTACTTAAGACCTGATAGGTGATTTTTATACAGAAAAATATATTACAACCTGATTAACTCCCTGTCAACGAAAATAACAAAAAACGTAACTGTAACCATTTAGTAGGGGTCACTTTTTTCTGTCTGAACACCCCCCTGGCCCCCCTCCAGGAGGGGCTTCAGCAGCAGCAACCCTACGTCAGTCCCTCCTGGAGGGGGGCCAGGGGGGTGTTTCTTTTTCCACCTACTAAATGGATACGGATACACAAAAAACCCTTTCGTTCCCCTTGTAGGATTTATTACCTTGAGGGCAAGGATAGAAAAACTATCCGACCGGATTTTCACCCGGTCTGATAGTTTGTCAGGTGGCGCTTTTGCTGACTCAATACAGCCTGTTCCAGCAGATGCAGCAGAGCGGTAGGATTCACCGGCTTAACCACGTGATGATCGAACCCGGCTTCCTTGGAGCGGTATCTATCCATCTTCTGGCTCCAGCCGGTCACGGCGATCAGAGTCATTTATCACCTCCCCCCAATTCGACCCGGCTCTTATGGAGTTCCAGCTTGTTGCTGGTAATTTGAGCAAGGTCCAACAGGTCCTCAATGAGCCGCGTCATCTGATGCATCTGACGGTCGATCACTTCCAATGCCCACTGTAACTCCGATAAAGGGGGAATTTTGAGATGCAAAATTTGCACAGCTTTTAAGGCCGAAGAAAATTAAAACCCAAAATTGGGTTTGGTAACAGCTATTTAAGATGTCTATACCCATCCAGAGGGGTTTTCATCCAAAGCTCATAGTCGTTCTGAGGTAAAGGTTGTAAGTTATTCATTTCATATTTATTCTGATTTAGTTGATATTGATCGTAGAAACCATTTTTAAATTCATAGACCTCTTTGGTAGCAGGATCATAAAGTCGCTCTTTTCCCAAAATTGCATCACTTCTCTTTTCAGAGAGGATATCTTCCACCTTATTGCGGTCTTCCCAGCTTTTCATAATTAAGTCTGATGCCTCGCCGAGGGTCTTTCCAGCCTTGAGAAGGGCTTTAGTATCCTGATCTTGTTGTCTGATGCAGTTATTTATATAAGATTGACTTATCGTAAAGCTTTGAACAGATTTAATAAGGGTTTCTTCAAGAAATCGAAACTCTTGTTTAGGAGCGGTGATTCCTACAAACATCGACCCGAAGGCAATGCTTCCTATGGGGGCAGGAGTTACTGTAAGTAGAAATAAACCCTCACCCAGTTTATTATCCTGGACAAACAGAGCCCGAATTAATTCTGTTTGACCCCCTAAGAAACTGGGTTGAGGAGTGGTCGAGATAATCTGGAGGTTTTCCAGGTCGGGTGCTTTCGGCATAAATTGTCGGGCTGCCTGAGTCTGGACCATGAGATGAAACTGGGTCAGAAAATTGCCTGGCGTCAGAGGATCTACCACAGGCATCTCAATCCAGGGAATGGGAATGCCGCCCATACGCATGTACTGATAATCTTGTTGCTTTTGTTGAATATTCATATAAACCGGTCCGGCCAGGCTGAAATAGAAAATCTGTCGAAGAGATTCCGAAGGATCTCGGATTAAAAAGGCCAGGGTGGAACAGGCTCCGGCTGTAATAACCGTCCACCCTTTAGGCTTGTCTAAGGAGAAAAATCCTGCGTTATATGTCTCCAGCTCCAGGCTAACTTTTCGGTCTTCTTGGTTTTTGGATAAGGAAGTTGAAAATTCGGGAACCTGGGAAGTTTCCGACCTGTTTTTCTGCTGGGAAGAACTCGAAGACGAAGTGTCAGGTTGAGAAGGGATCGGTGAAAGATGGGTTGGTAAACTCCCAAGAGTCAGGGTTAGGGTCAACTTTTGACCGGATCGAAGCAATTCAATGGGAAGTTGGGTTCCCGGTGGAAGAGTTTGAATCTCATGGATAAGCTCTTGAACCCGGACGGCAGGTTTCCCCTGGATGGTAAGAAGAAGATCACCCGGTTGAATCCCGGCTATAGCCGCCGGACTCTCAGGTATTACGGCCTTTACCATGACCACCGATAAACCTCTGGCAGGGTCTATAAGTCTTTCTTGGAGTTCGATTCCCAGCCATCCTGCCTCTGCGTGACCTATATTCCAAAACAAAAACAACCAGAACATTCCTTTAAGAATCCGTGGGATTCCCAGGTACCCTATAGCCTGGTGGGGGGATTTCAGATCTGGAAAAAACAAAGACATCCCTCTATACGTACCCGACGTGTTGATCTTTGAGAAAAATCGTTTCATTGAAACCTCCTGATTGGATCCCCTGTTGCAAGAGACCCTTTAGGTTAATTAATTCAACCACATGAAAATTCCCTAATTCGAGAATACCCTGGTATACCCGGAATGTCAAAACAAAACTATTACACGGTTTACTTAATTTTGGCCTCATGGGGCTGCTTTCACTCCCCAACTCCCCTCTCCCGCAGCGTGGGAGAGGGGCTAGGGGTGAGAGCAGAGATTCATATAGATTATAAGACCTTCCCCGTCTACGGAGTAGGATGGGGTGAGAAAAAGGATCAGACTCCCGCCGATTCGATCACCAGGATTGCATGCCGCATCCGAAAAGGGCCAAACCACGCAACAAATTCGCTATGATGGATCAAACGTAACCCAAGCCGGTTTATCAAATTCCTCCATCCTTTCAGGTCCCGGTTCGAGTGGGGATGCCCGATAAATTCCAGGTTCATCAGACTGTCCTGCAGATAGGTTATGAACCGTTCGAAAGAACCCTGGTAAGTATCTTCCAGGATCAGGAGACGTCCCTTGGGCCGCAACACCCGGACCCCTTCCAGGAGTACAGGTAGGTGAAGGTGAGCGGGTAGATGGTGTAAGACTGTGATCAGGAGCGAAGCATCGAAGAGGGAATCAGGGAAAGGGAGTTGGGTACCATTTGCAAGGACTCGAGGGAGATCCACGAGGCAGAGGTCGGCAATGTCACAGGCCATTACCCGGTAACCAGCCTCCTGGATGGCTTCGGCTACATATCCCATACCGGTACCGATATCCAGAATCTTTCCGGTTTCGGGAAGCCATCCCCGGAGGATCTTGAGAATTTTCTGAGCCCGGTTTCGACCTGCTGAGTGAGTTATCCCGGATAGGAGCCGACTTCTGCAGGCGTCTACGGCTATCCTTTGAATAACCCTGGATATTGTTTCTCTATGACCATCGGTATGACCATTGGTAGATTGGATCATGGATTTCAAGGGGTATTGGGTAAAAGCGATTTCGCAGTATCTCGGGAATCGCTACTTTACCCATGATTTCTTGTATCAGAGGGATAGAAGCCTCGATAAGTTTGTTTACTGCTACGAATTGCTGAAATTGTTGTTCATCCCTGGATTCAGCCTGTATGAAATAAGGATAGCATCTAGGTAGTAAGACAATACTTTCCCGGTGAATTCATAGAAGGAGTAAAAATTTCGGGAGCGTTCAGGAAAATTCCTTACTTTTTTGTTTTCTATCCTTATAAACCCCTGTCTGAGGATTTATTTAACCGATCCGTTGTAAGTTTTTTAAAATTCTTAGAGATCGAAGAGAGATAGGACCATGGAAAGGAAAGAGGATAGGAAGGTACCGTTTTAGATCTCTGTTTATCCTTACATCGGGAAAAGTTTCTCACCCAAAAAGGCATTCACGTATCGTTTGACGACATGTCGGAGCCATTGGGTTGGGCTTTGAGCCTGGAGTCTATATCGAAGGGCTCCGACGACTTCAGTTCGAAAATCATCCGAGTGGATTATTCCATGATAGAAGAATTCATCGAAGCAGTTTTGGATATGACCGAACAAAATGGTAGGAGTGATGGAGGCGACCCGCCTGGCCAGTTCTCTGGCATCCTGGTGTTCCAGGAAGCGGTCTACAGTTTCTTGTTCATAAAATCGAATGTTTGCCAGGGCATTTATAAGGAGATCTTGAAGCCGATCATCCTGGACCTCCAGGGCACTGCGCAGGGCATCCAAGGCCAGTTGATGGCGACGGTAGATGAGGGAGAGGACGACCCCCGCCAGGATGGTACGCCGGGCGTAGGCGATATGGCCGGAAGCAATGGCATCCCTTAAAAATTCTGGAATAAAGCGGGCGCGTCCGGCAGGACGATGTTTATCGAAGACGACCTCCGCCCAGGCCATATGGGGGAGCAAAGAGTAGGTTCTTTTTGCCGTTTGAAAGGTTGCCTGGGTGGATCGAATCGTCTCCCGGGTCATACGGGCATAGGTCTCCAGCCACTCGTCTTCAACACGCCGGGCCTTGTCCAAGGTATGGAAAGCTACAAACAGGGCCGATTGCCTGAACCATGAGCAGCCTTCCCGGTGGATACGATCCAGTGCAGCCAGGACGCCTCCTGGATCCCGTGAACCATGGTAGATGAAGGTCCATTCCAGGGCTATCATTAAATATACGTCAAAGGAAGTATTGCGGCTTAATAGTACTTCTAAAGCCTGGGTGAAACCTGAGTCTGGATCTTCCAGGCATTCCAGTACCCTCACCAGCTTCTGGTATTCCGGGTTCGGACGGAGAAAAGCATCTTTGAGCTCTACCAGATTGATGGGTTGAAACTCGGGCTGAGTTGCCAGGAACCTCATCAGAATCTGGGTAAGTATGAAGATCAGTCCACCCCAGAATGTCTGAAGCCAGAGTTTGTGTAACCGACCCATATCCGGAGGTATATGGAATAAACGTCGGGAATTAGCCTGCCAGCACTCTTTCAACTGCTCTACAACCTCCGGCTCATCGAAATGGTAGCTGAGGATGACAATGGATACTCCTATAGGGGTTTCGAGTAATCGCCACAGGTTCCAGGGTTGTGATAATCTGGGTCTGCTACACAGGTGTTGTATCAAATGCCAACCCCGGTCTCTACGCTCTTTCCAAAAGTGGTACAGGTAGGGGATGAGCATTACCCGTACAACCTGGGAATCCTCCTGTGCTGCCTGGACCAACACTTCATCCATCCCCAAGGAGTAAGCTACCTTGATGGCCGCACGTCTCGCATTAAGGATGCTGGCCGGGACCTGGGGATGGGACAGGAAGTATCGCGACCATCGGAATTGCATCCTCTGAAAAGGGGACAAATCGGAGGGTTGGACGGTTATTAACGCATTTACGATTCCATGGATCTGCAGGGTATAGTTCGGTCCGGCTCCTCGCAGGGCCAAGACAATACCATCTCGCTGAAAACCCTTTTCTGTGAGGGCTAGTTCCACCACATCCTGGTCCCGACCTCCTTTTAGAAGTACCAGGGTGAGATACCGGATATCCTCCGCTGCCAGGAAGGGATCTGCCAGGCGTCGCAGCTTCACCTCGAGAAAATCAGTCTTCCGGAGCAAGGCTTCCAACTCCTCACCGGCGTCCGTCTCGTAAAGGTGACCGGGCAGATACAGGAGAGGATAAGCATCTCCCGTCTCACGCCAGCGCCGGCAGTAGGTAAGTAACTGCTGGCGTACCCGGGTTAGATGGGCCGGTTCTAGGACTGCCTCCATGGCAGGGATTCTTAGAGCCTGCCGAACCAGGTGACGATTGAGTCGCGAAACAACTTCCGGTAGCTTTCCCAAGAAGAGGTTCACAAGAAACTCTCGAAACTTCTCATGGAAGAGCTGATAGCTCAAAACCTCGGAGGTAGTCGTATTTTTAATCAAGATCGATTGAAGTTCTCCTTCTATGGCTTCTTGAGCTTCTATCCAGGACAGGTCCAGGATAGCGCGTACCTGATCCACCGAGAGGTAATCCCGTGAAACTGCCAACAAGAGAAGGCAATCTCGCAAGGTTGCCCAGCGAGAGTTCACACAAAGCCTTCGGAAGATATCCTCGAAGTACCCTTCGACACCCAGCGGGAGTTGATGGGCCCCGTCCATCCTCAGTCGTCCCTGTATCAGGTCTTCAGCCAACATTCTTATATAGAGGGGATTACCGGCTGAGACCCGCCTTACGGCTTCTATATCCTTCTCTGAAAAGGAAGAAAGATTGATCGGTCTGCCTACCCTGTTTAGGGTCTCAAAGAGTAGTTGATGGATAGATTCAGAGGGAAGACCCCGCAATTCCAACCGGAAGGATGGAATAAAGGGATTGGGAATAGTCGGTAATACACCCCGCCGGGCCGAGATGAGTATAAATACCCCATCCGGAAGATGTCCTGGAAGGAAAGTCTCAAGAATAGCCGTATGCCGATGAGAAGGATGAACGGAAAGGGCCTCATCGATCCCGTCTATGAGGATCAAAACCTTCCCCTTGCGTTGGGCTACCACAGCACGTGCAAGATTTAAAAGTGCATGGGAAGAGCGTTCCGGTGGTATAAAAGTGTGCTGACCACCCTGCACGGCCAACTGTTGCATCAGAGAGGAAAGAATCCTCGGTACGTCTATGCTGATTCTATTCCCTGCATAGCAGAGGTGGAAAGCCAGCGTAAGACCCTGTTTTCCAAGCCCGGTCACAAGTTCTAACAAATCCGGTGGGCGACCTTCCCTATCCCCTTCTCCGAGTAGATCCTGAATAAGTTGGGAAAGCAAAGCGCTCTTACCGATACCGGGATCCCCTTCTACAAATAAGTAACCCCTGGGCTGTTGAATAAGGAATCGGAGTAGTTCCTCCTCTTCTTCCTTGCGGCCTACAAAGCCCCGGCTACGTTCCTGTACCAGTTCCCACGAAACGATACCCGGACCCGCTTTTAATCCAACCTGGTAGAAGGGATGCCGCCCCTTTACGGGCTTCAGTTCTTCCGGAAGGCCGTCCACTAACCGGGTGAGCTCCTGGGCGACAAAATTAAGCGCTTCTCCAACAGGACCGGAACGATATTTTATAACCCTACACCCTTCCCTATCATTCTGGATCTCCGGGATATTATCTTCCGGTATTACCAATACCCGAATTCCACTTTCTTTTGCCGCAAGGACTTTCTCCCGAATCTGTTCCACCCGCCCGATGATACCGTCTTTGTAAGAGCCAAAACAGGCCAGATAGGGGCCGAGGTTTCGATAAAGAGGTTCCTGATAGGCTAAAGCCAGATACGCAAAGGCAAGTCCGGCAGATCGCCCTTCCCCATAGAAGTCGGTCCAAGAAATCAGAGAATCATCAAATTCATACTCAAGACGGGTTTCCAGTAGGTTTTGAGACATCAAGTTGAATTGAATCCCCTGGACGGTTTCCTCGAATTCCTCTCCCAGGTTGCTTAAAGTGGCAAAGATCTTTTCCCCGGCAGGATTCCCAATTGTGGCAATCCGACGAACGATGGCAGGGCGTACATAGTTCTCTACCACCAGATTGTGGAGTTGCTTACTTCTCACAAACAGGATATGAGTAACAGCCTTATTTTGGATTGTTTCGGGCCAGAAGGTCGAGAGGATTTTGGTAAGAACTTCTTCGAACCGGCTCCCCAGTTCTCTAAGTTGCCGAAGCTCTGACAAAAAGGCAATTTCCTGCTGCATCCAGTCTGTAGGGGTCTGGACGATCTGGCTGAGTCTATCCAGGGATAAGGTAAGGGCATCTTTGGGATATTGTTTTTGAACAAACGACTTAAAAACGTTGAAATCTCTTGGAATTTTAACCAATCCTCGATAAACAATCTCGGCCTGGAGCTTCTGGATAATTTTTCGATCCAAATAGGAAGCCAACGGTGATTCTTCTAACAGATTGTGAAATTCTATAAGCCTCTCAAGACTCAGGAGAGATAAGAATTCCGGCCTGATGGCACAATTCTGAAGCTTTAAAGGTTTGGCCTCTTTGAGCGCCTGGTCAAAACGTTCCAGGAAGGTTTGAAATGGACCGAAATGACCTTTCATCATCAAATAAACAAGACAAGCCGGCAAGCTGCTTGCGCTTCCAGAAACATCGGCGCTCCCAAAGATGTTGGTGTTCCCACAGACATTCCTGGATTTTTATGATCTTTTATTAGACTTGATGAGATCTAAAACCGGCCAAAGACTTATTCTTCTCCCAGACTTCCCTCCATAACGGTGGATTCATCCAGATAAAGTTTAAAATGTACCTTTGCATAATCCTCCAGGGAGAGTCCCAGTTTTGTAAAATCGATCACAACAATCCCGGCTTGAATTGTTTCGGAAAGGCGAGGGGATAGTTCTCCCATTTTCGGCGGTTTAGTTGCAAAGAACTCAATGGTTTTTCCGTTAAGATCTAAGGCCGGCCTGCCCTCTTTCCTGAACTCCAGGATAGCCGAATTCTGATCCCGGACATACAGCTCTCCCGTATAGGACTCTAAGTGAATGGGACCTCGTTTTTCAAATTCGGCACCCATTCGCTCTCGAATTTCATCTATTCCGGATAGATTCGCAGCCGCCCACAACATTTTCGCCGGTTCCGACCAGAACGGTCGAGTGCTTGCAAGGACTTTCTCGATTCCTTTTTGTTCCCGATCCGGATCTAGCGTATAAGACGCTCTTAGCTGTTGTAAGATTTGAGTCTGCTCCCACGGGGAGAGTAAGAAGTGCTCCTCTGATTCCAGCAAAGCCTTAAGCTTTTCAGTACATGCCTCACATCGATCCAGGTGATCGTCCATCTCTAATTCATCTTGGTCCGATAGTTCTCCTCTAAAATATTGCTGTAATCGTCCCATGAACACTTCACAGCTCATCGATTTCATTCAGCCTCCCTCTATCCCTTGTATTTTATCTTCTTCATTAAGTTTAAAATACGGTTCTCCGCACTTATATAACAAACAAAACCGCTTTAAAAAAGTTAACCTTTTCCCTAAAAACCCTGGGTTTGTAACCACTTTTTTAACCTATAGATTCCCTTTTGCATAAGTACAGATACCCGGGCAGAGCTAACCTGGAGCTTCTCGGCAATCTCTTTTTGTGATAATCCTTCCATATATAGTTTTATAACTTCCTGAGTCCTCCCTCTAAGCTGTTTATGGACACCTTCCCTGAGGAACCCGGCGATTTCACCCTCGATCATCTCATCCGGTGCTGGGAACAGCCCTCCATCTATTACGGGAAAATTCGGCTCTAGAACCTCAGTTTTTGAAGCTATCCTCCAATTTCTTAAATGGTTAAGACACCGCTGGTTAAGACGCTTAAAAAGCCATTTATCCACGGGAGCTTCCTTTTCCCTCACCTCTTGATTTATCACCTCGCAAAGCTCTTTGAAAACCTCTTGCACAAGATCCTCGGCATCTGCTTCGCTTAACCAATAATATTTTCGGATAGCATACATCATCATGCTTCCAAAGTACTTGGTTACAACCTGGGAAAATAAATCAAAATCCCCTCTGGCCCTACTTAACTTAAGATCTCTCAGAGTCACATCTTTCTTAGGTAACATAATTATGGTATCTCAAATAGATAAAAACAATTTTTTTAAGGATCTGGAACCCGGTTCATAGGCGTGTTGAGATTCTTTATTTACTCCTCTTTCAATTCAATGATTAAAGCGCGGATATCTGTAGTTCCTATATTTTCCTCAATATGGGTTACGGCCTCAGACCAAACTACCTCGCCCGGTCTGGTTTCTCTTTCTTTGGTTTTGCCGTCTGGGAAGGTAAATTTTGCCTTACCCGGGTTTAAAATGTAGACAAGATAGGCCGGATGCGAATGCATGGGTGTTTTATCACCGGGCTTGCTGGTATATTCAATCAGGCGTATCCGATTATTTTCGAAAAGAACTTTATAATTCTGGGGTGCCACTTTCACCGGATCTTGTAACATAAATTCCTCCATTTCATGATTTTGGGGTTATAGTATAGGAGACGGCATTAAAACCACTCTACACGCAGGGGGGAACCAAAGCAAGTAAAAATTGATAAGGCCTTTAAGATAGGACTATTGATCGGGGCCGGAGAGTTTTCTATCGGGCTCCGCTTCGGCATTGGAAGAATCCCCCTGACCCGTTTTCTGATCCACCTGGGAGAGATACACCTGACTGCATAAAGATCCTTTTTGAGCAGCTTCGATTAAATCGCTCGATTTTCCCCACTTCCATTGGACATATTGGGTTATGCCGGGGATGGGTTGCGGCACCTGGGGCTCACCGTGCAGGATCTCGGCTTCATACTCTTCCAGATGGAGGATATAATCCCCCAGATCGATCTCGCCTTCCCCAATTTTACCTGCCACTTTTAGCTCAACCCCTAGTTTCTCCCTACCGGATCTCACAATGGCCTCTTCATAAGTTTCCTCACCCCGTAACGATCCAGCCGGTAATCCCCACACATCGGGTAACCTCTCATCCTCAGGAGGCCTTTTAACTATCAGGAAATGGGTCCGATTTCTATTATAAATGACAAAGGCAACCGAGTTTTTAACCGGTTTTATAGGACTTCCCATATTACCAGACGCGACTTATTCAATCAAAAGGGGACTGACGTGGGACTGCTGCTGAAGTCCCCCCCGTCCCTCCCTTCCCCCCGTATACAGGGGGATTAGAGGGGGGCCAGGGAGGTGTTCAGACAGAAAAAGTGACACCCACTAAATTGTTACAGTTACATCTCCTCAAAAAAATTTGACACTTTCTTCTCCATTCTCGTAGAATGATTTATAGAATCCAAACTTAGAAAGGTAATTCACGGGGTCCTTCTCTATTTTGGGATAACCCCTGGGGTTATCCCTACGGGTTGTTTTCATTAATTAATTTCCGAACATGTTGATCAAACGGATTTTATTTTCTCTACCTCTCCTGATGGCTTTATTCTTTTTCATCTCCTTTTTGATGGCTAAGGAGAACTTCCATAAACAAGTTAATCAATTGATTCTCAGTTCCATAGGAGATGCCGAAAAGCTGAATCCGGTTCTGGCCACCGATACGGCTTCCAGTGATATCAATAGTTTTGTCTTCAACGGTCTGGTCAAATACAATGAAAATCAGGAATTGATTGGAGATCTGGCGGAGAGTTGGAAGATAGAGCAGGTTTCTACCTTCCACCTCCAGCCCGGGAGCCCTCTGTCCGGTCAGGAAGTGGTCGCTAAATTAAAAACTTCCCTGGCCCCTGAGGATTTAGATCAGGCGAAGATCGTAGAAATCAAAGCCAAGTCGGATCGTGATCTGGAAGTTTTCTTGAACACTGCAGGAAGAGATTTTGAGAAAGAAATCTTCAAGGTGATCCCGGAAACCGAATTCCAATCCGTGGATCATCATCCCATCATTACCTTTTACCTGAGGAAAAATGTTCGGTGGCATGATGGACATCCCTTTACGGCGGAGGACGTAAAGTTTACCTATGATACCATCATGGATGAAAAGACGATGACCGTCCGACGCCCCATGTTTGAGTTAGTCCAGCAAGTTAATATCCTTGACCCCTACCGGGTTCAGGTGGTGTATAAAAAACCTTTTTCTCCCAGTTTAGAGAGTTGGGGAATAGGTATGATTCCCAAGCATATTCTGGAAGGGCAGGATATCAATACCACTCCCTTTAACCGTCATCCCATTGGAACGGGCCCCTTTAAGTTTAAAGAATGGATTGCCGATGAAAAAATAACTCTTGTGGCCAATGAAGATTATTTTGAAGGGCGTCCTTATCTGGATCAGATTTCTTATCGAATTATTCCGGAGTCTTCTTTGGCGGAGATGGAGTTTGCAGTGGAAGGTGTTGACTATTACGAGCCGCAGCCTCATCAAGTCCGACGCTTTTTACAGGATGAGCGATATGCCATCTATCGGAGATTGGGTAATGCTTATACTTACATCGGCTGGAATCAAGGAGTAGATTTTTTTAAGGATAAACGGGTCCGACGGGCCCTGACCTATGCGATAGACCGTCAGAAGATCGTTGAGAACATCCTCTACGGCTTAGGGGTTGTTTCGACCGGGCCTTTTCCACCCCAGATGTGGTATTTCAATCCCGACGTTAAACCCCTGGCGTATAATCCAGACAAAGCCAGAGAACTTTTGGCAGAGGCAGGATGGAAGGATACTGATGGGGATGGGATTTTAGATAAAGATGGAAAGCCTTTTAAATTTTCACTGATCACAAACAACGGGAATGTTGCCCGACAAAACATAGCGGTCCTTGTTCAACGGCAGTTAAAAGAAATTGGAATCCAGGTGGAAATAGCACTTTATGAGTGGGCCGTTTTCATTCGGGATCGAATTAATACCCGAAATTTTGAAGCTTGCGTTCTGGGGTGGAGCCTCGGCTTAGATCCGGATATCTATGAGATCTGGCATTCCAGTCAGATCAAAGACGGCTTCAATTTTGTTGGATACCGAAATCCGCAGGTAGATACCTTGATTGAAGCCGGACGGACCGAATATGATCGCGAGAAGCGAAAGGAAATTTACCATAAAATCCAGGCGTTGATCTATGAGGATCAACCGTATACCTTCTTGTATGTACCTGAAGAAATTGCTGCCCTTCATAAAGGAGAATTTAAAATTAAAAGAGTCAACGACCAGGGGCAGGTTATTTTAGAAGATATTTCTATGACTCCGGTGGGGCTTTTCTATCATCTCACCAAGTGGTACCGCCCCGGAGGGGCTCTTTTAAAGAGATAAAGACTATGTTCATTTTCATTATTCGGCGACTCCTTCAAAGTATTCCGGTCCTTTTCGGAATTACGATTATCTCCTTTCTTATGATCCATTTAGCTCCGGGTTCTCCTATGGGTCAGCTCATGGACCCCAAGGTTCCTCCCAAAGTCCTGGAGGAGTGGAGAAAAATCTTTCATCTGGATGAACCCCTTTATGTTCAATATGGGTTGTGGCTAAAGAACCTGGTAACCGGTCGGTTAACATCCTTTAAAGACGGCCGTCCGGTTCTGACTAAGATCAAGGAGCGTTTACCGGCAACCCTTCTTTTGAATATTGTAGCGACGCTCATTATTTTCTCTGTGGCTATCCCCTTAGGCATTTTCTCGGCGACCCATCGCTATTCCGTGGCGGACCATGTAACGACAACCCTTGCCTTTGTAGGCATTTCTTTACCCAGCTTCTGGATAGCTTATCTCCTTATCCTCGTTGCCGTTAAAGGACTTGGTTTACCGGTTCTGGGAGTCAGAACCTTCGGCCTGGAGGGACTGAGTCCTTCGGAGAGTTTCTTTGATCGGATCTGGCACCTTTTCTTACCGGCTCTTATTGCCTCGATTACGGAAATTGCCTCTCTGTCCCGATACATGCGGGCCAGCATGATAGAGGTTATGCAACAAGATTATATTCAAACGGCCCGGGCTAAAGGACTGAACGAAGATGATGTCAAGTATCGTCATGGTTTAAGAAATGCTTTATTACCCATTATTACCATTTTCGGATTTTTAATCCCAGGCCTTATTGGGGGATCCGTAATTACAGAATCTGTTTTTGCCTGGCCTGGGATCGGTCAGTTGGGCTATCAATCGGTTTTATCACGGGATTATCCTACCATTATGACCCTGACCACCATTTCCGCGGTTCTGGTTCTGATCGGTAATCTGGTTGCAGATGTCCTGTATGCCTGGGCAGATCCTCGAATACGATATGATTGAGAAGGAATCCCTGGAAACAAAACCCTACAGTCCTTTTCGGGAGTTTTTAAAAGATTTCAGGAAAAATAAACCGGCTGTTGGAGGGGCCTTGGTGATCGTTTTCCTGTTTGTGGTGGCTTTTACGGTGTGGTTTCTGGGTCAGCTAAACATCTATTTCCCTTACGATCCAAATGAAACCGATATGGCCATCAAGCTGAGTCCTCCCTCCCTGCAACATCCCCTGGGAACCGATCAACTTGGGCGGGATGTACTGGCCAGAATGTTACATGGAGCCAGAATCTCCCTTCTGGTGGGATTCGTAGCAGTGGGAATTGCTGTAACGGTGGGAATCCTGGTCGGAAGTATTGCCGGATACTTCGGAGGTTGGATCGATAACCTTCTCATGCGGTTAGTCGATGCCGTGATCAGTTTTCCCAGCTTCTTCTTAATTCTTACCGTGGTCGCACTTCTCAAACCGAGTTTTTGGAATGTGATGATCGTGATCGGTCTGACGGGATGGACCGGAACAGCCCGATTTATCCGGGCCGAGTTCCTATCCCTGAAAGAAAGGGAGTTTGTCCAGGCCGCCCATGCCTTAGGCGGCAAGAGTTCCAGGATCATTCTCGTCCATCTCCTTCCCAATGCCCTTATGCCGGTTCTGGTCTCTGCTACCTTAGGCGTTGCCGGAGCCATCCTTACCGAAGCCGGGCTTAGTTTCCTGGGGTTCGGGGTTCAACCGCCTCAACCTACCTGGGGTAATATTTTAACCGAGGGGAGGTTATATATCTTCGATGCCTGGTGGCTGACCCTGTTCCCGGGATTGGCCATCCTCATCACGGTATTGTCCTTCAACCTGGTAGGGGAAGGACTCCGGGATGCTCTGGATCCCAGATCTCGATAACCCCATCAGTTATTTTGTTGTTTCTTTTACTTTTTGTAAAAATTTTTATTGCTTTTTTTAACTTTCACCTCTTCTTTCTGTTTAAAGGAGGATGAATATTTCAAAAATAAATACTAACTG
Organism: Candidatus Limnocylindrales bacterium; assembly: GCA_035559535.1. Lineage (NCBI taxonomy): Bacteria > Bacillati > Chloroflexota > Candidatus Limnocylindria > Candidatus Limnocylindrales > Candidatus Limnocylindrales bacterium. Next base: position 17,586 of record DATMBG010000013.1, on the reverse strand, counting down.
CGGTAACAGGTAGTAAGGCCGGGACGAAGCCTCCGACCCGCCTGCTGCATACGTGGAAAAGAAAGTGAAAGATACCTTATGACCGTACCTGATCTCGTTGCAAGGTGGTCAGCCTGGGCTCCATACTTGCGGAGTGTGCTCCGCATGGTGGCTGCCTTTATATTTATATCGGCTGGTACCATGAAACTCTTCGCCTTCCCAACCGGAATCCCCCCAGACGGCGGCACCGTCAGGCTTATGTCCCAGTTAGGATTGGGTGCCCTTCTGGAGGTGTTTGGCGGTACCCTGCTTCTCCTCGGCCTCTTTACTCGCCCTGTCGCATTCCTTCTGGCCGGCGAGATGGCTGTGGCATATTTCCAGTTTCACTTCCCTCAAGGCTTCTGGCCTGTCATGAATGGGGGTATTCCTGCTGTGCTTTATTGCTTCGTCTGGCTCTACTTCTCAGCCGCCGGTGCAGGACCCTGGAGTCTGGATGCAAAGCGGAGGAAATAACTACACCGGCTTTCGTCGTCTCATACAAAATCTATGAAATAACTCGACAATGTTACATCGGGCTTGAATTTTCTATATCTTTGCACTTTTTTGTAAATCATGGATTTTATTGAATTATAAAAGCCCGGGAGGAGCGATCTGTTTATAGTAAATCGAAGTTCTTTTTATTTAACCGGCCCCGGAAGGGGTGGTTTGTTTATAGTCAGATCCCCCCTCCGGGGCTATAGGAAAAGGGAGAGAATATTCTTATAAACAGGCCACCCCTTCCGGGGCTTACCCAGGTTATTGGATTTAAAATTTAACGGATTCAAGTTAAAAACTGCAAAGGTATTGATACCATATAGATCATTTATTATCTTCCAGAGGAGGAAATACGTGAAATTAAGAGGAATTAACCATGTAGTTTTAAAGGTGCGAGATCTTCAGCGTTCGGCCGAGTTTTATTCTTACATCCTGGGATTTGAGCAGGTAGGACAACGACGACGTATGCTGTTCTTCAGGGGAGGCGGGCATCCCCACGATTTGGCCCTCTTTGAAGTAGGTCCGGATGCAGCGCCATTACAACCCCATCAGGTAGGTTTATTTCATTTCTGTATAACCGTTGAAGATGAAACAGCTCTGGCCGAGCTCTACCGACGGTGCAAAAAGGCCGGCGTAAAGATTTTGGGTGTTGTAGATCATATTGTTTCCCGTTCTTTTTATGTAGAAGATCCCGACGGGAATGTAGTTGAACTGACCGTGGATGCGCCTGAAGAGGAATGGGCCCATTTAGAAAACCCCTTTGAGATAGACAGGCCGTATCACCTGCCGGATTAAAGGGGTTACCAGAGGTGAGAAAATAACCCTTCGACAGGTTCAAGGCGGACAGGGATAATCCCATTCAGCTAAGAAGGGGAATAGCTTTACTTTTGAACACCCTCTTTCTTCCATAGGGGCCAGGATAAGGATAAAAACCCCATCCGGGGCGAACTGTGGGTAGCCCTCGAGGTAAGTTGGGAGATTCAATCATACAGAAGTTTTTTCAAGCTCCGGAGGAGTGACCTGTTTAACAGGGGAGGGAAATTTCGCTTCAAAGTTGCTTCCCCTCTCCCTCTCTTACTACTTTCCCCAATTTCTCAAAAATTGAACCAGCAGCCTTACGCCGAAACCGGTTGCTCCTTTGGGAAGATAAGATTTTTTGAGACCCTTACCGGTCCAGGCAGTTCCGGCAATATCCAAATGGACCCAGGGATAATCCTCTGTAAACCGACTGAGAAAAGCTGCTCCGGTAATGGTCCCACCTTCTCGACCGGCCGTATTTTTGATATCTGCAAGATCCCCTTTGATCAATTCCTTATAATCCTCCCATAAAGGAAGTTCCCAAAGTCGCTCTCCGGATAATTCTGAGGCCGCTCGAACTTTTTCCATCAACTCGCGATTATTTCCTAACATAGCACAGGCCACATGACCCAGGGCAACCACACAGGCACCGGTAAGGGTCGCCAGATCAATAACGGCACGGGGATTATAACGTTTGGCATAGGTCAAGGCATCTGCCAGAATAAGTCGTCCTTCTGCATCGGTATTGAGAATTTCTATGGTCGTCCCTGAGGAAGCCGTTACAATGTCTCCCGGTTTGGTGGCCGAACCACTGGGTAAATTTTCGGTTGCCGGAACCAGACCCACGACCTTTAAAGGTAAGTTCAACACGGCTGCACACTTCAAAGCAGCAATGACTGCAGCTCCCCCCGACATATCCATCTTCATCGCATCCATTCCCTCTGCAGGCTTAAGGGAAATACCTCCACTGTCAAAGGTTACACCTTTACCGACTAACACAATAGTATCCAGATCTTTCTTATCTGCGTTGTGCTCCAGAATAATAAACTTAGGCGGCTCCTGACTCCCCCGGGCTACCGCAAGAAGAGCTCCCATTTTAAGTTCCTCCATGTCGGGTTTAGATAAAATTCGACAGCTCAATCCCACTTCGCGGGCCATTTTTTCTGCCTGCTCGGCCAACATGGTGGGAGTAGCGATGTTAGCCGGATGGTTGCTTAAATCCCGGGCGAAATTCGTGGCCTCAGCTACCATCTGCCCAATTCGAACCCCTTCTTCTAGTTTAGAAACCTCCTTAGCTTCTTCACTGAGAACCGTTATTTGCTCAATACCCTTCCCGTTTTCATCATTTTCCTTTTTAGATTTGTACTGATCGAACCTGTAAAGGGAGAGTAAACTTCCTTCAATGAGGGCTTGGACCAGAACTTCAATGGGGTGAGGTAAAACTCCAACTCCATAGAGGGGGGTTGTAAAACTTTTCAGACCTTTTCCCGAGATTTCCCGAGCCGCCGTTCCGGCGGCTTCACGAACTTTATCCAGGGTGAGTTCTTCTCTTTTACCCAGGCCTACCACTAAAAGACGCTTTGCAGCAATTCCTTCTCCCCAAGGATATAACCAGGCCATCTCATTAAGTTTTCCCTTGAAATCTCCTGCTTCGATGAGCCTGTTTAGGGTACCCCCCAGGGCTTCGTCGACAGTTCTGGCCGAACCGGCCAACTCTTTTTCGTAAGTACTTACAACCAGAGCCTCTGCGGCTTCCTCTTTCAACTTTCCAGTTTTAACTTTGAATTCCATTTTTTAGGTGTCTAAAGTGTCTAAAGTGAGCTAAAGTTAAATACAACTTTAGGCCCTTTAGGCCCTTTAGTTCACTTTAGGCCCTTTAAACGGGTCCCCTTCGATCCAGACTTCACCATCTTCCCAGATTTCTTTTTTCCAGATGGGAACGATCTGTTTGATGCGTTCAATGCCATAGGCACAGGCTTCCAGGGCAGGTCTTCTATGGGGGGCCGCTACGGCAATCAATACGCTGGTTTCTCCGATTTTAAGTACACCAACCCGATGAATTATCACGACTTTATCCACCTGCCATTTTTTATAAATCTCGTCACCGATCTCCTTGAGTTTTTTCTCGGCCATGGGTTTATAAGCCTGGTACTCTAAATGAACAACCCGCCGTCCGTTGGAGAATTCTCTGGCTATCCCCAGAAAAGTCGCAATAGCCCCCGACGTATTAATTCGGAGTTGATCGATGATGGCATCGGAAGTGATGACATCTTCGGTAATTAAATACATAATTTATTTAGGACACAGGAATATGGAGACACAGAGACAGGGGGACACAGAGACGCGGAGATATTTCCCCGCGTCTCTGCGTCTCCGTATCCTAAAACTCCACAGCCTCCTGTCTCCATGTCCCCATGTCTCCGCGTCTCCCAGTCCTAAAGTCCTTACATCTCAGCGCCTATTCCTCCACTCACCGGTGGAAATATCGCTACCTCATCTCCATCCTGGACCGGACTGGTAACAGAAACGTATTCCGCATTCAAGGCAATAAGAGTATTAGAGCCCAAACGCTCGGATAGTCTCGGGAATAGTTCCTTCAGTTGATTTAAAACTGTTGCAACGGAAGCCCCTGGATCGACCTTGAGCTCGACCTCACTTTTTCCCGCCAGGTCTTGATAGGATGCAAAGAGCTTAACTTTGATTTTCACGACCGCCCTCCTGAAGGTTTGTCGAGATAATCTTTCGAACTTGCTCGTTGAGCAGGTTCTTATCTTTTTTGGTGTATCCGGTCACCGAAATGGGTTTATCAATAATAATTTTAATCTTCTGTTCCATATTGAATTGCCAGCCGTTCTTTTTGATAATCCCTCGGGTTCCAAGAACGGTTACCGGGAGAATGGGTTTTTGAGTTTCTAAAGCCAATTTCACACCGCCGATCTTGAAATCTTGTACAGTCCCATCGGGACTTCGGGTTCCTTCTGGGAAAATAAGGACCGAAATATTTTGAGCTAGCTTTTCCTTGCACAACTCCAGACTCTGTACGGCACTTCGAAGATCTCCTCGTTTAAGGGGAATATAGCCGGCAGCCTTCATGGCCCATCCTACCAGAGGAAGTTTGAATAAAGAATCTTTAGAAACCCAGCGAAAATTTATAGGAAGGTATCCCATCAGCACCCAAATATCCGACGTGCTTTGATGATTCGAGAGGATTACATAGGCCTTTTGAGGATCTATATTTTCTATCCCTTTAACCGTCACCTGCGTTCGGAGAACTGCAAGCAGCGTTCGTGACCAGAATCCGTTAAAGCGGTGGGTTCGGCTCCCAGACCGATCTATAAGCCAAAGAAGCAAGGGAACTGGACTATAGAGAAACGTGATCAACCATCCAATCCCCCAAAAAAACACGGCGTTGACGACACCTATTGCTAAAAGCCTTCGACCCAGCGATTTTTTTCTTGGCAACGTTGCAAGCATGGCCCATCACAAAGAAGAGGAGATGCAGGGACTCTGGGACACCGCGACGCGGGGATATTCCCCAGGTCTCTCTATCTCCGTGTCTCCAGGTCCCAGAAACCCGTGTCCCATAAAAGCCGATCAACTTCAGACCTTAGGTAGAGTCAAACCCTGTTGTTTTTGATATTTACCTTGACGATCGGCGTAGGAAATCAAACACTCTTCATCGCCTTCAAAGAACAAAATCTGACAAATCCCTTCTCCGGCGTATACTTTTGCAGGGAGGGGAGTCGTATTGGCCACTTCCAGGGTAATAATTCCCTCCCAGCCTGCTTCAAGAACGGTGGTTGGAATCAAGATGCCACAACGGATATACGTCGATTTGCAAGTTAACAGCGCCGTAACATTTCTCGGCATTCGGATATATTCCAAACTCCGGGCCAGTGCAAAGGAGTTGGGAGGAAGGACACAAATCTCCCCTTTAAAATTTACAAAGGATTTGGGATCTAAATTTTTGGGGTCCAGGATTGTGGCGTTTACATCGGTAAAGATGCGGAATTCATCCGCTACCCGGATATCATAGCCGTAGGAAGATAATCCATAAGAGATAACCCCATCACGGATTTGCCGGTCTACAAAGGGATCAATCAGCTTGTGTTCTAAACACATCTTTCTGATCCATCTGTCAGATTTAAGGGTCACCTTATCTCCTGTTCTTTATACCTTGAAGTTATTGCCGGTATTATCGGGTTAGAGTTGGTCAGAATTAAGGGATACTTCTTTATTAGCTTCCCGGACCAAATGTCCCATCTCCGGCAGAATCAACTCGCGCATGGCCAGTTCTACAGCTCCTGGGGATCCAGGAATAGAAAAGACTATCTTTCGATTGCAAACCCCGGCTAATGCACGGCTGAGTATGGCTGCCGAGCCTATTTCTTTATAACTTAAATATCGAAAGATTTCTCCAAACCCATCAATCTTTTTATCTAATAACCTCTCTAAGGCTTCATAGGTCACATCCCGAGGCGCAATCCCGGTTCCGCCGTTGAAGATGATTACCTGAACCTCCGGATTTGCAACCCCTTGCCGAAGAAGATTTTGGATTTCTTGGGCTTCATCTTTTACAATCTGATAGGCGACGACCTGATGACCGTTTTTTATCAAATGTTCTTGAATCGATTTTCCACTGATATCGGTTTCTTCTTTCCGGGTATCGCTAACTGTTATAACCATGCATCGAATACTCGAAGGGGCCTGTGCTTTATGCGCCTCATGGGACTTAAATTCCTTTTCTTTGCTGTGGGAATGATGGGATGGTTTATCCATCGGATACCTTTCCTGTACTCTTAGGGTAATTGCCAAGCGAATTCTCCTTTTTTAAAATTATGAACCTGAAACAGAGTCTGTCAAGCATTTTATCTACTACCTATCCAGGGAAGGTCTGGCAACCGGGTAGTTATAAACTTCCTAGAAGAGTGCAATTTTCGCAGCTCCATTTTAAATTCCTGAAGTATATTAGACCTGGCAAATGCATCGAGCCAGGCCTGAGCTATTACCCGATATCCTTCATCATTGGGATGGACACCATCTGAGAAAAGGGAAGATAGATCGCTCCCTCCGGCAAGGACCATGGTATCATGAACCTCGGCCAGGATAACCTGTTCTTGTGTTGCAAGGGTGCGAATGCCTCCATTCAAATCATTGACATCGGGTTCTGAGGCGGCTTCTCTTCCTTTAGGATTTACCGGGGGAATGGTAGCTAACATGGGTACAATGCCTCGAGATCGAGAAATATCCAACATTTGCTTCAGGTTATCGAGGGTGTGACAATCGAAAGGTATAGGACATTCTCCCGGATTGACCACATCGTTTGTTCCCAACATAATCAAGACGATCCCTCTGCTGGGCAAGACTTTATTGATTAAACTAACCCCTTCCGAAGAGTTTATTCCAGGTTTTCCCTGATTAAATACCGTAATGGTTCCTCCTACAGCACTCTCTAAATCCTGCTCGAGTATAGTTGGATAGCCTCCAAAACTGGATCCTTGCCCGGCAGTGATACTATCCCCAAAAGCCACAATGGTAACACTCCCCGTAAAAGGAAGGGGAGTAGGAGTCGGCGTGGGAGTTGGGGTTGGCTTAGGTGTTGCTGTTGGTCTGGGGGTTGGGGTTTCTCGAGGCAGGGTGGGATTATGGGAACTGTTGTCGTCACAACCTAAAATAAAAAATAGCGAAAAGAAAAAAATAATGAGAATTTTATTCATAAAAGCTGAATAGTTCCTGGGAATCTGAGCAAGAATAAACCGATTTTTTCTCCTTCCCAGGCTCCAGCCTGAGAACAAAGTGAGGACAAAAAGGTTATGCTGTTCATGACAAACTAAGCTAAGGAAGTAAAAGAGAAAAAGTCAAGGGGATTTCAAGAGGGGTTCCAAAAAATTTTTGCGATTTAGGCGTTGACTTGATACCGAATTCTATGTTACTTTATTTTGTTAACAATTGAATTAGGAGGAGGTATATAGATTATGGCTCTGGGAATATTAGGAAGAAAGATCGGAATGACTCAGATTTTTGATGCAGAAGGTAACGTAGTACCGGTAACGGTCATCGAAGCCGGTCCCTGTTCCATCGTTCAGAAGAAAACGGTCGCGTCGGACCAGTATAATGCCATTCAACTGGGATTTATAGATAAGAAAGAATCGCGAGTTACCAAGCCTCTACTCGGTCATTTTAAAGCGGCTCAGGTAACTCCCAAACGATACCTTAAAGAGATTCGACTGGAACCGGATGAAATTGTGGAGTACTCGAAAGGAGATGAGATCAGGGTAAATATTTTTAAACCGGGGGAATATGTAGACGTTACCGGCTGGTCCAAAGGAAGAGGTTTTGCAGGGGTAGTAAAACGCTATGGTTTTGCCGGATTTCCTGCCTCCCATGGAACCCATGAATATTTCAGACATGGAGGTGCTATCGGATGTAGAACCTCACCCGGTCGAATCTTTAAAGGAAAACGCATGCCGGGTCGAATGGGAAACGAACGGAAAACGATCCAGAACCTTCAAGTCGTAAGTATTCGGGAGGATCAAAATCTTCTACTCGTCAAAGGGGCCGTCCCGGGAAGCAATGGCTCTTTATTGATTATCCGAAAAGCCGTCAAAGGAAAGAAGTGATCGAGGTCTTTTATGGCAAAAGATTAGGAATCAGAGATTTCTGATTCCTATTTTTTTTTAAGCCCTTCCCTTGCGGGTCTACAAAGTTTGCCTATCTTAAAGTTGATAATTCTGATTTTTAGCCTGGGGATCAACCGACGTAGTGCATAATGCGTGATATGTAAGGGGTAAAATAGCGATTTTTATATTACGTATGATGCATTAGGTATTGCTTGGAAAATTATGCCAACCGTTAAACTAATTTCCGAGGAAGAAGCATCGGGAAAAGTCCTTGAGATCTTTGAAGATATCAAAAAAACAAAGCAGATTGACTTTGTTCCCAACGTATGGAAAGCTCTGGCTACCAATCCCGATTACCTGGAAATTACCTGGAAAAAGCTAAAAGCTATCATGACTCCCGGTAAGTTAGATATGCTCACGAAAGAGATTATCGCCCTGGCCGTATCCATTACCAATGGGTGTACCTATTGTATTAACTCCCATACGGCGGCTGTTAAAAAACTGGGTTTAGATAACGAAGCGCTGGGAGAGCTTATTGCCGTGGTAGATTTATTTAACGGTATGAATCGGGTAGCTAATGCTTATCAAATTGAACCGGATGTCAAACCGAAAGAAGAATAGAAAATATAGGAGTATGGGGGTATGGGGGTATGGGGGTATAGAGGTATGGGAGTATGGGGGTATGGGGGTATGGGAGAAATTCCATACTTCCATACCCCCATACTCCCGTACTCCCATACTCCCACACTCCCACACCCTCATATTCCCATACTCTCATAAAAGATGGCCAGAAAAAAATATGTTTATTTCTTTGGCGGTGGTAAAGCCGAGGGAAATGCAAAAATGCGAAATCTATTAGGTGGAAAAGGGGCCGGTTTAGCCGAAATGACCAATTTAGGAATTCCGGTGCCACCTGGATTTACCATCAGTACAGAGGCTTGTAACGAGTTTTATAAAAACCAGAAACGTTATCCAGAAGGGATGTGGGATGAAGTTGAAGAGAATTTGAGCCGATTAGAGAATCTCATGGGAGCAAAACTGGGAGATCCCGATAATCCTCTCCTGGTCTCTGTTCGATCTGGTGCAAGGGCTTCCATGCCCGGTATGATGGATACCATACTCAATCTGGGCTTGAATGATCAGACGGTTCAGGGGTTGATTAAACGAACCGGTAATGAACGCTTTGCCTATGATAGCTATCGGCGGTTTATTACCATGTTCTCCAATGTTGTCCTGGGTATAGATCGGGATGAGTTTGAGAAGCTCTTAGAGGAAAAGAAAAAAGAGGTAGGGGTAAAACTGGATACCGAACTGACTGCCGAGGATCTGAAGGATCTGGTGAAGAAATACAAAGCTCTGGTCAAGAGGAAAACGGGAAAAGATTTCCCTCAAGACCCAAAAGAGCAATTGAGAATGGCCATTGGGGCAGTATTTAATTCCTGGAACAATAAACGAGCCATCGAGTATCGGAGGATTTATGGGATTCCGGAAGAATGGGGTACAGCTGCCAATGTTCAGGCCATGGTTTTTGGAAATATGGGAGAGAACTCAGGAACCGGGGTAGCTTTCACCCGGGATCCAAGTACCGGAGAGAAAGTCTTTTATGGGGATTATCTTCCTAATGCCCAGGGAGAAGATGTAGTGGCAGGGATTCGGACGCCCCAGAAGATTACTACTTTAAAAGATTCTCATCCAGAAATTTATCGACAACTGGAAGAGGTTTATCAAAAACTCGAGAGTCATTATCGAGACATGCAGGACATAGAGTTTACCGTCCAGGATGGTAAACTTTATATGCTTCAGACCCGAACCGGTAAACGAACCGCGCTGGCTGCCGTTAAGATTGCCGTGGATATGGTTCAGGAAGGTCTCATTTCTAAGGAAGAAGCCATTATGCGGGTGGAACCCGACCAGTTAGACCAACTGCTTCATCCGATTTTTGACCCCAAGGCAAAGGTTAAACCCATCGCAAAGGGTTTACCGGCTTCACCCGGTGCCGCAGTCGGAAAAGTCGTCTTTAGTGCGGATCGGGCTAAAGAATGGGCGGATAAAGGGGAAAAGGTGATTTTGGTCCGTCCGGAGACCTCCCCCGAAGATATAGTGGGTATGTATGCAGCACAGGGTATTCTGACCTCTCGAGGCGGTGTCACTTCCCATGCGGCGGTTGTAGGTCGGGGGATGGGTAAATGCTGTGTAGTAGGATGCGGAGCTATTACGATAGATGAAGAGGCCGGTCAGTTCATGGTAGATGGCATTGTGGTCAAGGAAGGAGATTATATTTCTCTCAATGGAAATACCGGAGAGGTGATTCTCGGACAGGTTCCCCTTATTCAAGCCTCCCTGACAGGAGAATTCAAGACTTTCATGGACTGGGTAGATGAAATCCGAACCCTGGGGGTCCGGGCTAACGCAGATACCCCGGAAGATGCAAGAATTGCCAGAAACTTCGGCGCTGAAGGCATTGGCCTGGCCAGGACCGAACACATGTTCTTCGGAGAAGACCGCATCCCCTGGGTACGAAAAATGATTATGGCCGAGGATGACAAAACCCGGAAAAAAAGCCTGGAAAAACTACTTCCCATGCAACGAGAAGACTTCATCGGAATCTTTAAAGCCATGGACGGATTACCGGTTACCATCCGACTTCTGGACCCGCCGCTTCATGAATTCCTTCCCAATCGAGACGAGATCCTGGTGAAGCTTACTGAATTACGCATGGAGTTAAAAAGACGATTGAAAGCAGACCGGAAAAAGCAGATTCAGGCTCAGGTTGAAGAACTCGAAAAAACCCTGAAGGCCATTGATAACCTTCGAGAATTTAACCCTATGTTGGGGCATCGAGGATGCCGCCTGGGGATTAGTTTTCCGGCCATTTCCGAAATGCAAGTACGGGCTATTTTTGAAGCGGCTGTAGAAGTTAAAAAGCAAGGAATTAAGGTATTCCCCGAAGTAATGATTCCACTCACAGGAACTGTGGAAGAGATGCGTATCACCCGAGAAGATACCGTTCGGGTTGCCGAAGAAGTCATGCGAGAGGCCGGAGTTCGAGTTGATTACCTGGTAGGTACCATGATCGAGGTTCCCCGAGCGGCCCTCATCGCCGATAAGATTGCCCAATACGCCGAGTTTTTCTCCTTTGGAACCAACGACCTTACCCAAATGACCTTTGGTTATAGCCGGGATGATGTAGGAAAGTTTCTTCCCTATTATCTGGAGAAAAAGATCCTCAAGGCCGATCCCTTCGCCACTATCGATCAGGAGGGGGTAGGTGAATTGGTCAAGATGGCTACGCAGAAAGGGCGCTCGGCCCGTCCCAACTTAAAAGTGGGAGTCTGCGGCGAACACGGCGGAGATCCCGCTTCGGTAGAATTCTTCTATCAGGTAGGTTTAAACTATGTGAGCTGCTCCCCCTATCGTATTCCCGTTGCAAGGCTGGCCGCTGCGCAGGCAAAACTCAAAGCGGAAAAGGAGATCGCCGTCTCAACTTCGGTATAACTCCCTTTGAAAAGAGGCTTCCGTTAATTACCGATCATAGCACTGCTGAGGGGATTGGAACCCGGCGTTTCAGAGGGTCGAATCGGATCGGGAGAAAAATCCTTCCGGTATGAAACTGTTGCAGAAAAGCAGGGCAGCCTTAGGAGGCTGCCCTCTGAAAATCAATGTCCTTGGAGGAGCGAAACCAAATCCGGATCGGCTACATCCAGAGGAGTTTCACCCTTATCGTTCTTGGCATGGATATCTGCTCCCTTGACCAGGAGGATCTTCACAACTTCTTGCTGACCCTTAGAGGCTGCTAAATGTAGAGGGGTCGATCCATTTTTATTCCTGGCATTAATCTCGGCCCCTTTGGTAAGGAGAAGTTCCACCACTTCTGACTTACCTCGAGAAGCTGCAACGTGGAGCGGAGTATCCCCTTCATCGTTTTTTGCGTGGATATCGGCTCCCCTGGCAAGGAGAAGCTCTACAACCTCCCGCTTTCCCCCATAAGCCGCCAAATGCAGAGGAGTAGACCCATCCTTATCCCTGGCATTGAGATCGGCCCCCTTACCCAGGAGAAACTCTACCATGTCTTTATGACCGTCATAGGCCGCGATATGTAAAGGGGTGGTCCCGTGACCGGTTCTTGCACCTATATCGGCCCCTTTGGTGATGAGAAGCTCTGCAATCTCTCGATTATCCAGATCTGTGGCTGCATGGAGGGGAGTTACATCATAGTCAGTTCCCCCATTAATATTGGCTCCTTTGGCCAGAAGAAGCTCTACCATCTTCCGATTGCCTGAAGAGATGGCCATATGTAGCGGTGTAATACCACTTCGCGTCTTCGCATTGATATCGGCCCCCTGGTCCACCAAAAGTTTCGTAATCTCCCAATGACCCATACCAATCGCATGGTGTAACGGGGTAGAATGGTAGCGATCCTTTATATTTATCAGTTCGGGATTGGCAGTTATTAGGGTACGGACTTTATCTGTATCCCCTATTTTGACTGCAGTAAAAAATTCATTTATCGTGGCTTTATCTGCTGCCGTGGCCATTCCTGCTACCAAACACAACAGCAGAAGCCAACAACCCGACAAGCTTTTCTTAACCATAACACCTCCCTTTGACGAAGAAGAGATTCCTGGAACTAAAGTTATTTTATTAAATTCTGATTTTGTAAATCAGAAAGAAGGAAGAGAATTTTGTAAATTTTTCGATCTTATACCCATTCCAGGTTTAAATATATTAGAAGATACACCCGTTCGCCCTTCGAGACTCTTAGAGCGAATAGGAGGGAAACCACCGTTCAGGATGTACTTCAAAATGGAATCGGTATTAATTTCTCTTTCACCAAAGAATTATTTTACAGTTCCTGCCGAAAATTGAAAAGTAAAAAATGATAGGGAAATCCCTCGAGGGATAAATTTACTTTTTAACCTTTGATAGAAGAGGTTGAAAGCATAGTCCGCAGGGACTCGCCTCGACGATCACGAAAAAGAGCGGTCCCGGTGAAAGTTATCAAACCCCTTATACCTGATGAGTTCAGGGTTAGCCGTAAGGCATCTTCCCATTCATAAACAGGAATGGGAGGTCCCCAATCTGCTCCCTTTTCGGCTCCTTCTGTGGAATCTACCTGTAAAACCGGCAATATCTTATCGGCAACCAGAGAGGTCATACTTTGAATAACTTCCCCTATCCATTGGACAGATCGATGTAAAATAGCATGGTAGGCCATGGGTGCGATTACATCTATCCATAGGGCAAGATCTTGTAACCTTTGACCTGCCAGGGGCTCCAGTAATTCAGGCGAAAAAGGCAAGACATACAAGCCCAACAAGAAGTCCTGACCTCGGATTTTACGTAGTCGCGTGGTAGCTTGTTGAACAAAATTTGTGATGATTCGACATTTAAAATCTGTCCATGCGGTGAAGTGGTGAGAGAGAATCCAGTGGGCCTGGGCGGAGATATCCCCAAGCTCGGTCGGCAGTTCGATTCCAGTTTCAGTCTGGAATCGGGTCAGGGTATGAGGATCAAAGGAGGATTGTAAGGGCCTGGTTGTACCCGGACGTAGCTCGAGTTCCCAGTGAATCGGCCAACGGATGAAGTCAAGGAAAAAACCATCGAGAGGGTGATTCTGTACAAGTCTATCGGCCAGCTCCAATCGAGAAGTATTATAATCCTCAAAGGTCGGGGTGATGCCGATATACCATTCCATCTGGGGACGACGCTGACCGGTTTCATCGATCGGCCATAGTTCTGGCCGATCTTGAAGCAGTCGATGCTGATGGGCATGATCGGAAAAACAGGCAATTCCACCCACCCACCGGAGCCCCAATCGATGGGCTATCTCAATCAGATCATCTCGATAGAACTCAGATTCCGTAAAGATGGTGTTGATTCCAAATTCGGCCAGGGTCCTGAGTATCCGTTCTGCTTCGGACCCGGTCCAGGTCTGCCAGACGTTTGGAAAAATAAAAGCACCAATAATACGATTCATTCTCTTTTAGCGTCAAAGTTCAGAAGTTACACCCCTTCACGATGAAGATATTCTCTAATTGCCTGAGGGGGACCTTTGGGATCATCCTGTTTAAAGACGACCCTAAAGGCTTTTGACTTCTGACCTTTGACTTCTGGATATTCTGGTCTATTCCTTCAAACCCGAAAGGGTTTCTAACCCTCGCAAGTAAGGCCGCTCTAAGATTAAGAAAAAGACAAGCGGCGGAAGTACTGCCAGCGTGGCCGCCGCCATCCAAAGATGGTAATCCACCAGAAAAGTTGAACCGAGTCCCATCAGGGATAATCCCAGGGGCAGCGTGAATACCTTTTGGGAAGACAAAACAACCAGCGGCCAGAGAAATTGATTCCAGGAAAAAAGAAATGTCATGAGACCCAGGGTTACAATGGCCGGACCCAACAGGGGAAAAACAACCCGTACAAAGATTTGCAACTCACCGGCTCCATCTACACGGGCTGCATCGATTAGTTCGGAAGGTAAAGTCAGAATAAACTGACGGGCCAGAAAAATACTCTGCCCGGTCAAGGCAAAGGGAATAATCAGCGCCCATAAATTATCCAGCAAACCGAGCATGCGAACGATCAGATAAAGTGGGATGATAACCGATGAAAAGGGTAACAATGTAGTACTCAGGATTCCCCATAATAAAACATCACGACCCCGGAATTTAAACTTGGCAAATCCATAACCGACGAACGTTGAGAGACCCATAGATAAAAGGCTGGTCATAAGCGCTACGATAATACTGTTAATCATAAAAGTCGAGATACTGTAACCTGCAAAACGGGGTTCGAACAAAGCCTGCAAGTAATTTTTGGGTTGCCATACTGGGGGAATCCATTGAATAGGGACCGTCAATACATCGTCGGGGCGCTTGAATGAGGCCGACAGCATCCAGATAAAGGGGATCACACTGAAAAGACAGTACAGCGTGAGCACCAGATACTTGAAGATTCGGGCAAACCTATCCATATTAGATCTTACTCGTAGTAACTATATCGAAGGATTCGTGCCGAGATCAGCGCAAAACCCAGGCAAAAAATCAAAAACAATACACCCGCTGCGCTGGCATACCCTCCATTACGAAATTGAAAAAAATTCTCGTACAAGAAAATCGGAAGAACGCGGGTAGCATCTGCCGGACCCCCTCCTGTTAACATAAAAACAGGTTCAAAGAGACCCATGGTACTTACAAACGCAGTGACCAGCACAAAAACCGTAATGGGGCGAAGGAGGGGCAAGGTAATATTAAAAAAGACCTGCCGGGCATTGGCTCCATCGACGATAGCAGCTTCTGTGTATTGTCGTGGAATGCCCTTTAATCCGGCCAGAAAGATGATCGTATACAAACCGGTGGTCTTCCAGATAATAAAGATCACAATGGCAAAGGGAGCAAGGGATTTAGTTGCTGTCCAGCCGAGTCCCATGAAGTTATACAGACCCAGAAAAGAGAAAATACCCGCCAGAACCCCGGAATAAGGCAAAAAAATAAGCTGCCAGACGAGTCCGGTTGCTACCCAATCGGTGACAACCGGTAAAATGATTAAAGCTTTAATCAAATGACTCCCCCGCAGACGGTCATCGTTGAGGAGAACTGCAAGGAGGAGAGAAAGAACCAGTGTACCTGTAACAACCAGAAGGGTAATAACGACTGAAGCTTTTACCGATTGATGAAATTGGGGATCCGTGAACAGGTCGATATAATTCTTCAGACCGATAAACGTTGCAGGGCGCCCCACTTTCCATCTGGTTAAGCTGTAGTAGAGCGCCAGCAGTACAGGGAGAATCCAAAACAACAGGAAAAACGCTATCGCTGGTGAAGTGAAGAAGAGTCCGTATCTCAGATCGCGGCGCATCCAGATTCCTCTCCGGTTGGTCAGAAGATTTATTACTGGAGTCGTTGAAGCTCGGCCTGAAGTAGCTTTGCAGATTCCTCTGGAGACATTTTATCGTAAACTACCCGATCTATGGCGCGCATCAGGGCAGCCCCAGGTTCATCATAGGAGTGCGGAACATACTTAATTTCGTACATTTTAAAGGCATCGACCCATTGTTTAAGCCAGGGATCTGCGGCCAGTTTGTCGGCATAGGCTTTGGATTCAAGGAACGCTCTGCTGGGCTGAGTATAACCGAGATTGCTGAACCACCAGGTCGCCTGTTCTGTTTCACCTTTCTTACCCAGCATAAAGGCAATAAATTCTTGAGCCAGTCTTTGTTGCTCCGGGGGCTTATTGGCATTTACCGACCAACCCCATGACCACTGGATATTCTTATAGGTTGCTTTATCTTCAGGGTTGACCACAGGATGTGGAGCCACACCAAACCGTACGTTAGGGTTATTTTGTTTAATAGCCGGTACGAACCAGGTTCCTGCCAATACCATGGCGACCCGACCTTTTGGGAAATCAGCAAACCAGTTGGTCAAAAAGGTCGGATCATACGCCTTAGAAGTATGGGTAAAGTCATAAATCGTCTGGAGAGCTTTCTTGACCGGTTCGGTATAGGCTGCAGGCTTTCCATCTATGTAAAGATCATCCTGGCCGTATTGTCGCATCAGAGCATAAAAATTTTGGGCATACCACTGGGGCGAGCGAAAGCTTGCAAAGAAACCGAACTGATAACCTATCTGAGTCAACTTACCCGATGGATCCGTTTTGCGGAGTTTGGCACCGATCTCTTCGATTTGTTTCCAGGACACCGGCTTATCAGTTGGTAACGGAGGTATCCCTTCTTTATCGAACATATCGAGGTTATAAAACAGGGCCAGTGTATTATACTCGCTGAACAGTCCATAAACTTTGCCATCCCGTATGAAAATATCCATGGTACCCGGAAGGTAGGCCTCAATCATCTCCTGATCTGAGGTATAGCCGAAGATCTTAGGATCGAAAGGTGCCAGGAACTTATTATCTATGAAGGTCTTATAATTCCAATCCCCCATGTCCCAGAAATCAGGCCCTTCCCCTCCAGAGAGCGCTGCCAATAGTTTGGCATCAAAGGATACAACTCCTGCAAAGGGGATTGCCGTTAATTTAACCTTGATACCGGGATTCTTGGCTTCAAACTCGGGAATCCATTTTTGGGTCATTCCCTTCTGGAGGGGTGGAAATTCATGGGTCCAGACTTCCAGTACCCGCTCCTGAGCCATGACCGGAAGTGTACCGGCTAAAACAACTATCCCTATATACCCGACCGTGACCAACAAAAGTCTTAAGGATGACCGATTGAGATAAAGAATCTTACACATTTTTCCCTCCTTGGTTTGGTTGATTTAAGTTAGTTGAAAGTATAGACTGCTTCAGAAAATTCGGCTGATTCCGGTTTATAATATACCTTCCGGATACTTTCAATAAAAAATTTGTAGTACCCTGTTTACCTGGTTTTGCTTGACTTTTAAGCGGCCCTCACTCCCGGCTCCCATACGGGCCAGGATAAGAAAGATAACCCTGGCGGGGCAACCTGTTTCACAGGCCGCTCCTCCGGAGCTTGAAAAATTCTGAACGACTGAAACCCCCGGCTTGCGTCGGGGGCTACCCACGGTTCGCCCCTGACGGGGCTTTTCAGCTTAAAAAAGGCGCGTATGCCCCTGGTCCCTCTCCCCTCACCCCCTGTCCCCCTCTCCTGTGTAGGGGCGGGAAGCCTCCCGCCCCTACACAGGAG